>CALIJE010000084.1 GCA_938017825.1 uncultured Flavobacteriaceae bacterium | reverse complement strand
CCGTACAAAGGAGAAATTATTTGGTCTTTCAAATCCGTAGTACCTGCACACATCTTTTTAGCACTCAGTACTCCTGTTTTGGATAGCATTGGATCAACTTTTTCTAAGGTTTCAATTTCTGGATTAGACATACTTGCGTCCATTACAGGAGAAACAAGGATTATCTTGGCCGGCAATTCCATTTTATTCATAATCAACCGCTGAATTAATGCAGTTGTTAACGTACCACCAACAGAATCCCCTATAAAGGAAATTTGATTTGCTTGATGATTTTTTAAAGCGGAAGAGTATATGGCATCAATATTTTCAGAGATTTTCGTTATCTGATTTTCTGGAGCCTTTGGATAATCGCACATCCAAATTTTATAATTTGTTTTTTTTGCGATTGCTTTTACCGCATCCCAATGATGTTGTGCAGGGCCAGAAATAAATGCGCCACCGTGGATGAAAATCAGCAGATTGTCAGCGCTTTTGTCTAACCCTATTTCTGTAATTAGTGAGCCTGAAATTTTAAAAGTTCGCACTACATTTTTTCTGAAAAAACGATTGCGTGGTTGTTGCACATCTTCCGTTCTGATTTTATTGAAATCTATTGGGTCCCTGTCAAAGTTTCTTTTAACACCTTTTAGCTTAATGACTAATAGGGTTATATAGTATGTTAAGCTTTGTTTCATATTATTTCAATTAACCGCAATGGTTGGGCTATGAACAGTAAAGGAACAAACTAAGGTTTACTTTCCGCCACGCACATAGCTAATTTTTTTGGCTTTGTCTTTTCTAACTGCAATAGCAGTTTTCAATCCGTTATTTTAAAATCCTTACTTTGACAAAAGTCCAATACTCCTTTTCTCTATTTTCATGTGTTTTAAGGGCAACATAATGCCAGTTTCTTTCTGGCACGTCAACGGTAAAAATTTCGTTTATGGTTTGGTCACGTACGGCACTCTCAAATTCAGGCATCATAGAACCTTGTTTAAACCAACCTAGGTCGCCTTTGTCCGCGTTGCCGTCCATATTGTATTTGTCAACTAATTCGGAAAATGCTGTGCCCGATTTAAATTTATTAATAATCAGCGGCCGTAAAGAATCAATTTGTTGAGCAGAAAGTTTAGTGCCATCGAGATAAATGTAGCTGGCACGATATTCTGGCAACATACTTTTTTCAATTAACTTGTATACGAATGTATATCCATTTTCCTCAGTAGCCGTTGTTTCCCGTTTCTTGAGTTTAAGCAGGTTTTCGGACATCTCCTCACTGTCTTCAGAAATTTCAATTACTTGCACATTGAACGAATAGTATTTTTCGTTCAACAAAGCGATTTGATCTATGGTCTCAATAGCTTTCAAATCCTCTTTAATCTCATCTATACTTTGCGAAAAGGAAAGGCTTATAAGGCCCAATATTAGGATAATGGTGATGGTTATTTTCATGTTTTCATATGGTCCTTTATTTGAACATTGATGTTGTACGATTGCGCTAAACCTATCCATTCGTTCTTAAATTTCATTAAACCATCTTAGCTTTATTCACAGTCTGTCTGGGTTACCTTATGCTTCCATTGAATCCAATGTTCCTGTAAGCCTTCGGGAGTGGTCTTCAGTTCACTGATCTCTAAAGTATGGCCCTTCATCAAAACAGTACCCAGTTCTTTTGTTCGCCTTGCCAAGGCCGGCTTATGGTCCCAACCGCCAACATGGTCGAAAGAGGTGTAGGCATCGCATTTTTCAGTCACTTTTTGAAATGGAATATGGAGTTTGAAAACTACATTGCCCGATCCCATACCCTCGGTAGTCATCTCGATCTGCGAAAAATCAACCTTTACATAGGAACCCTTTTTATACAATGCTTTCAACTTATCGCCTACCCTACCCGACATGGTATTTGAAAATTGATGGGCAACATCTGAGCCCGCTACGAATTCGGGACCGGTGTACACTCCTTCACAGCCGGTATCAGCACAGTATATGGTATCTTTTTTGATCGCAGCAGCGGCTTCCTTGGCCTTTAAAACTTCATTGACCCCACTAACACTGTTCTCAATGGAATCGCCAGCACCTTCCGAAGATGCACTAAAATATACCGTACCGAGAACGATCAACAACACTATGGCTATACCAATAGATGTCCTCATTTGATAAGATTGTGTTGCGGGTATACAGGGCTCACTTGTACCATGATTTCGTTTTCGACCTCGTTCCTCAGAAAAGATTTTCTCGAATTTAGGCCATTGTGAAATGACTTCAAAGTAACCTACTGCCAATTTTCCAAGGAGCGTGGGCCAAGGTGCGTGTATTTTTAAGGTAGGCGATAGTAGAATACGGTACGGTGCCAGTGATCTGCTAAAAGCGACTAGAAAATTTGTTGTAATTTCCAGTAGGAAAAATCGCGATTTCACACTATTGAATTATCATAAAAGAACCATACGATGCAGGCTTTGAATAGGATCATGACCAACATTTGTGCAGAAAATTTGGAGGACACCAAAAATTTCTACACCAGATTATTTGACTTTAGCATAAATTTCGACAGTGGTTGGTTTGTTCACCTGATTTCAGATAATAAGAATCTTGAATTGGGAATTATTCAACGATCGCATGATTTGGTTCCGGCAGCATTCCAAAACAAACCCAACGGATTTTATATCACCTTCGTAGTCGACAATGCCGATACGCT
>CALIJE010000083.1 GCA_938017825.1 uncultured Flavobacteriaceae bacterium | reverse complement strand
ACCTAATCCCAAAGGAAATTGGGTGCCGTTAATTGGGCTGCGTAGAACAACTCCATTTGATACTATTTACATTGGCTATGCCGGTGAAGCAAAAAGAAAGAATGATACGCTAATCGTTAATATTAACGAAAACCAAAACATTGCTGAGGTTTTATACTTCAAAGACTTTTACTCTAATGATGCTGAATCATTACTTAATTACTTCAATCTCAAAAATTAAGTTATGGATGCAGCAACAAAATACCAGGTATATACTTATTCAAGTATCGCAAGTAATGGAGGCACTAGAATTTTTCAATCCAAAGAGTCCGTATCACCGTTAACACCACTAATTAAGGTTACCCCAGATATAGGCAGAGCAAAAACCAAAACGAAATATTGGGTTTCAGAAAAAGAGTTTGACGGGACCTATGGACAGCCATCTACAGGAATGTTTTCGACTAGCCAAAGAAGGTGGTTCTATGGTGATTTAGAAGATAAAAAACACCTCATAGTTTTCGAATTCAGACAAGATAAAGAAGTGTTAAGAACCTACTACTTTGAAAATTTCTACCCTAAAAACCCTAAACGGTTCGTTACCAAATTCATCAAACAATAGCGCAAAAAAAGAGGGCTAAAAGTAGCCCCCTTTTAATTTGTTCAAATGTTGTAGATACAGCAACGTAACCACAAATCAAAGATAACATTTTTCCCGTGATTGACTACCTAAAGATATTGGTTAAGCAGCCTGATATTGAATTGTTGATGAAGAACCAGCAATTAAATTTCATGAGAGAAGTATCGGTATCTACTGGAGAAGATTCAACGAAATCAGTAGCGCATTATCATCACTGTAAAATAACTATCCATGATTGTGGTACAGTTTTGTTTTCTGGAAGCATTCACAAAATGTACAACTCTATTTCAGGCATTTTCGCACCTAATTATGAAGATTTCAGAGAGTACAAAGGTTTCAACGGAAATCAATTTTGCTATCATGGATTAGATCTTGCAAGACAACACCTTAAAACCCTTTTTGGGGTGCCATCGGAAAACATGATTATTCAAAATATTGAGTATGGAGTAAATCTAGTTACCTCATTCGACCCGATGTATTTTATTAAAGGTTTGTTGCCCTTCGAAATGAAACCGTTTGAATATAAGTATAGCGAACATTTAGCCCAATCAGTTCATAGGCAATACATCCTAAAAGTTTACAACAAAGGCAACCAATACAATATGCCCTTTCATACTCTTAGATTTGAAATGAAGGTTACCAAAATGGAGCATCAAAAAAAAGATGTGGGTATTACTTCAATGGCCGATTTTAAAACGTCAATCTTAACTAAAGCATTCAAATATTTAAACAAGCATTTAAAGAAAGTACTGTACTATGATAGAACAATCAAAGAATCTAGTTTGACCCAAAAACAAAAAATTAAGTTGAAGGAGTATTACAATCCTAGATATTGGTCAAATTTGACTCCAAAAGAGCGCCTTCGAAATAAGATAAGATTAAATCAGATTATAGAACTACATAGCCAAAATTTAAAGCAAGAATTGTTAGAAACATTAAAGCAAAATTGGGTAGAATTTGACCGCCTTTCCGTTAACCATCTTGGGGTAGAATTTGACAGTTCAAATATAGTGTCAGATTCTACCCTTTTACCTCAACGAAAATGCCCTATAACTGGCCTAGATATTTCCATGCAAAAACCAGAGTCAAAACTATTATCAAATACAGGTCTTAAACACTATGAAAAGTTCTATCCGGAAACCTTTAAAAAGTTAAGGCAAAACTTGCTTACAGGTCAGCCGAATAAATTTGAGAGAAGTATCTACGATATGATTTCAAAGCAGATTAGAAATACCTTTTACAATAACCCTGCTAGGTTCAACCCTTGCCAAGGCAATTTATTTGGACTTTTCTTTACTAGTTTCAATTAGCCTTTCTGCTTCAAATAATTGCTCCTTCAGTTTTTTGTTTTCCTTTTCAAGTTGAATTGTTGAGGTTCTGTCTTCAATAATCTTTACATCAAATGGAGGTGTGGCAGGTTTTTCTTTATAAAAATGCAATATAAGAGAAAGTAAAGTTGGCAAAACAAATGCCGCTACAGCAACCCAAAATGACCTATTCGATATTCTTAGAGATTCCCTTGAAATATCATTAGATGTATTTGATAAATCGAACGCTCTCTGAGAATTCTCTCTTGCTTCTTTGAGTTCTTGGAAGTCTAAATAGTACTTCATTGTTAGCCCTTTGATATAGAACTTAGCGCCTAATTTTTTTTTAAACTTTGATTCATAGGAATTATTATAATTGCCGCTAAAATGATTTCTAGCAATAAATAAAATGTTCTTTTCTAATTCTTGATCTGGCTGATAAAAGTATTCTATAAACCATTCAATAAAAGTGAGCTCAGAACCTTGATCATTTGAAAATATAATTTCTTTTTCAATTTCTTTCTTTAAATCAAAATAGGAAATACCATTTGGGTTTTTATGTCCTATTTCCATTGCCTTGATATAAATACTATCCATTACCATATTCAATTAAAGGTTTCTATTTGTACTAAATCTACTTAAAATAAAGTGTAAACTGAACTCTTGAATTTAAAATGTAGTACACTTCTTGAATGAGTACAACTATCTAGTTGAGAAAAATTTAAAACTTAAAAACTAAAACCCGATTATTCGACCCCGTGGGGGCGTGGGTTTTCATTTTCCATTTAGTAGAGATACCTAATAAATGTGTATACCATATCGAACCTGGTACTATGTAAATTTTTTCTATTACATCACTTCATTCCTAAAATGTAATAAAGTGAATTTTATTAGTGCCCGAGGGAAAATTTCCCATGAGCTTTTTCGAATTTGTCATTGGCTTTTGCGGTTGCGTTGGTTTTGAACGAGTTAATACTATTAGGACGACATTTACTAAAAATAATTTTGCCGTAAATTCGTACAAAAGTAAAATTAACAAGAGATGCAACGCACAAAAGATCAACAGAAATTGTCTTGGGAAGGTATGTTTTATAGTATACAGAGAATTGATCTACTTATTATTTCAATTTGTGGTGCAGGTATATATTTGTGTTTAGAGACAATGAAGTTTTCATTTGAAAACAATCTACCAATAACGAATACATTAAAAGGCGCTGCTATTATTTTTTTATTCTCCATTGTAGTAAACTTTATGTCTCAGTTCCTTGGTTATAAAGCAAATGAGAAAGACTATTTAAAGTTTGAAACAGAAATAGAGGCAGGTGATAATATAAGCGAACATCAGATATCTGAAATAATTAATTATGATGAATCTGCCGAATGCTATTCAAACTTTACTATTTGGTTTAATTACCTCAGCGTAGTTCTTATGTTTGCGGGTTTGATTTTGACAATAGTTTATTTTCTAACTACTTTTTAGTAGAAGGTGGAGGTGGAGGCGGTTTTACACGGGGTGTTCTAGGCATTCCTCGCTGAGGTTGCGGCGAATGCTTAGGAGTTGGAATATTTTTTGGCGGAGTTGTTGGCCTAGTGGGGCTACTGGGGCGTGACGGAGTTTTTGGTTTTTCTGACATGTTAATTTCAATTAGTGCATTGAAAATACAATAAAATCTTACTTTTCAAACAATCTGGATAATTGTATTCCATGTAATACAATAATTGAGTTTGAAACTTTCGTTAATACTAGTTTTCATCCTACAGCCTATATGCTATATTTTAAATAGTTGATTAGGTTGATTGAACGTCTTTGAATGCCCTAATTTACGGTTGTTCCTTTTTGGTTTATCTGTGATTTAATAGATGAGGTTTTCGTCGAGTGCTACGGCTGGTCTAAAAAGATAATATGTTTTTTGTTACTATGATTTAGTTCAGTACATAAACGGACAAAAGGATTGTACCAATCTTGAAAGTGCGCGTGCTTGCGTGACTACCTAATTGGTACCTCATCTAGGAATACTCCTAAATTTAAGACATTCGAAATCTTGATTACAGTATCCAGATGAGGGTTTTTAATCTTGCCAAGTTCGATACCGGAGATAACAGCACGTGTAACCTTACTTTCTTCACTTAAAAAAGTTTGAGTAATGCCTAGTCTTTTGCGACTTTGCCTTATGTAATATCCAAAATCCGTTTTTTCCTCTAGTTCCATGGCACAAAAATAGAGATTACTACCATCTATTTTATTTTTTTTGATTAACAATTAGAGTAGGATACTGCTTACAATTTCTTTTTCTCATATCTTGTTAAATAACTATAGAACTCAAATAAGATTAAAATAAATAAAACATATTATTATGCAGAAAATTGCTTACCTATTCGGTGCAGGAGCCAGTTATAATGCTTTACCAATAGTAAAAGAAATACGCGAACGTCTACTAAAAGTTATTGGAATTTTAAAACAGGCTCAATTTATATTGCCACATGAAAAATTTGCTTCTCTAGCTGTTAAAAACGCAAAGACTCAAAGAGAATATCAAATTGAAATGATAGAGGCATTGCATTGGTTGTATACGGAGTCAGAGAATAGTGCGAGTATAGATACTTATGCGAAAAAGTTACTCATTAGGAAAAGGTTTAATGAGCTTAGAAAATTAAAAATTGCTTTATCCATCTTTTTTACCATAGAGCAAATGCTAAACAAGCCGGATAATCGCTATGATTATTTTTATGCTGCACTAATTAATGATGTGTTTGATTTGCCAGAAAATTTAAGAATTCTTTCTTGGAATTATGATTTTCAATTTGAAATCGCTTTTTCGGAATATTCAAATGAGGAGCTTCTACCGAGTAACCAACGTAAATTAAATGTAAAGTCAAAGTCCTTTAGAAATCGAGAAAGTGAAGGTTTTAGTATTAATAAACTTAATGGTACCGCATCATTGCTAAAAGATTCTGGGTTTGAGGAGTCATCATTTTATCACAACTTTAACGTGCCTTTAGATAAGCCTGTAATATCTCAAATAGTATATAAATATGCTCAAGCTTATTATGATAATAAGTATATGATCTCTTTAAGTTTTGCTTGGGAACCTGAAAAAGGAGATAGAAAAGCACTTGATATGGCATTGAAAGATACTATTGATACTGAAATTCTCATAGTTGTCGGATATTCGTTTCCATTTTTTAATAGAGAGATTGATAGAAGGATAATTAATAATATGGGCAACTTAAGAAAAGTCTATTTCCAAGCGCCAGATGCCGATAATCTTGTTCAAAGATTTGAAGCAATAAGGGATGACATTGATAAAAAGTATTTAGTGCCTATTAAAGATGTTGAGCAATTTTTAATCCCGAATGAGTTATAGATACTTTGAATTGTTGAGCGATAAGAATTATGTCTATTTTGATATTTTAATCTTATTGAAATGATTGGAAAATACAATTTGTCGGGATTATGCTGGGAATATATGCAAATAAAAAACCTCAACTATCTAATAATTAAGATGTTGAGGTTTTTAAATGTACTCGAGATGGGACTTGAACCCATACGGACAAATGTCCATTGGATTTTAAGTCCAACGTGTCTACCAATTCCACCACTCGAGCCTTCACCGTCTAAAACGGATGAAACGGACAAAAAAAAAACGCTGACGTGCAGCGTTTTTTAGAGCGAAAAAAGGGATTCGAACCCTCGACCTCCACCTTGGCAAGGTGATGCTCTACCCCTGAGCTACTTTCGCGTTTGTTAAATTCAATATACCTGCCGATAACAGGTTTGTAAAGAACGTGCATTAAAAAGTAATGCGGACGCAAATTTAATATTTTTCTATAAAACCCAAAGGAAATTCGTCTAAAAAAAACACGCCAAAACTTAACCCGTCGCCTTTTTGTTCTTCGTAAGCAAACGCTTAATTTCATTTAGTTTCATCAGGGCCTCTACCGGAGTAAGTGTGTTGATATCCAACTGGGTGATTTCCTCTTTTAATTGCTCCAAGAGCGGGTCATCGAGCTTAAAGAAACTCAATTGCATCTCATTTTGCGCCGAATGCAGTTTTTCGGTCAGCTCTTCATTGGAATGCGATTGCTCCAATTTTTTCAGAATTTTGTTCGCCTTGTGAATTACCTGCTGTGGCATCCCCGCCATTTTCGCCACATGAATACCAAAGCTATGCTCGCTGCCCCCAGGGGTAAGCTTACGCAAAAACAGTACGGTGTCTTTAAGTTCCTTGACCGAAACATTGTAATTCTTAATGCGCTCAAAAGTGCCCGTCATTTCATTTAGTTCATGATAGTGGGTCGCAAACAGTGTTTTGGCCCTGGCCGGGTGTTCGTGCAAGTATTCCGAAATCGACCATGCGATTGAAATGCCGTCATAGGTGCTGGTGCCCCGCCCAATTTCATCGAGCAAAACCAAGCTGCGCTCGCTGAGGTTGTTCAGGATCGAAGCAGTCTCGTTCATCTCTACCATAAAGGTCGATTCTCCCATAGATATGTTATCACTGGCCCCCACACGGGTAAAAATCTTATCTACATACCCAATATGCGCCGAATCGGCCGGGATAAAGCTGCCCATTTGTGCCAATAGTACGATCAAGGCCGTTTGCCTTAAAATGGCCGACTTACCGCTCATATTCGGCCCGGTTATCATGATGATCTGTTGTTCGTCCCTATTCAAGAGCACATCATTGGCAATATAGGCTTCGCCTATGGGCAGTTGCTTTTCGATCACGGGATGGCGCCCGTTTTTGATATCGATTTCGGTCGAATCGGTTAGGGTCGGTGCTACATAATCATTGTCCTTGGCCAACTGGGTGAAGCCGGTCAAACAATCCAATTGGGCTATTTGGTGGGCATTGTTTTGCACAGGGGCGATATATTCCTGCATCCAAACCACGAGCTGCCCGAACAATTGCTGCTCAAGACTTAGAATGCGCTCCTCGGCACCCAATATTTTCGCCTCGTATTCTTTGAGCTCCTCCGTAATATAGCGCTCGGCATTGACCAGGGTTTGTTTGCGAATCCACTCTTCAGGAACCTTGTCTTTGTGCGTGTTGCGCACCTCAATATAATACCCGAAAACGTTGTTGGACGCAATTTTTAAGGAGCTGATGCCCGTGCGCTCGGTTTCGCGCTCGAGCATTTTATTGAGATAGTCTTTCCCCGAAAAGGCCAGTTCGCGCAGCTCGTCCAATTCTGTGGAGTATCCGTCAGCTATGGTCTTTCCCTTTGGTATCAATACCGGGGCCTCCTCGGTGAGCATTTTCTTGATCTTTGCCCGGAGCAGGTCGCAGGTATGCAATTGGTCTGAAATCAATTGCAAAGCTTCGTTGTTTGTGTTTGCCGTTTGCTGTTTAATGGGCACGATAGCTTCTAAGGAATTCTTGAGCAGAACAACCTCTTTGGGGTTTATTTTTCCTGTGGCCACTTTAGAAATTAGGCGTTCTAGATCGCCGATTTGTTTTATGGCATGCCGTATTTTTTCCAGGAGTTCCTCTTCTTGCATAAAAAAGGCAACTACCTGATGCCGTAGGCGTATTTTTTCAATGTTCTTTAGGGGCAAGGCCAACCAACGTTTTAAAAGCCTGCCACCCATGGGGGAGATGGTCTTGTCTATCACATCGAGGAGGGTCACCGCATTTTCGCTGGTAGATTGGTAGAGTTCAAGATTGCGAATGGTAAAACGATCCATCCAGATATATTCTTCCTCCACGATGCGTTGCAGTCTATTGATATGCTGCAACTGACGGTGCTGTGTTTCAGAGAGGTAATGCAATACCACGCCCGATGCGATTATGCCATGACTCAAATGGGCCACGCCAAAACCTTTAAGGGTCGCCGTCTTAAAATGATTGGTCAAGGTATCTAGCGCATAGTCCTCTTGAAAAACCCAATCTTCGGTAAAGAAGGTGTGAAACTGCTTGCCGAACACCTCCAAGAATTCTTTCTTATGTGCCTTGGAGACCAGAACCTCGTTCGGTGCGAAGTTCTGCAACAGTTTGTCTATTTGCTCATCGGTACCTTCGGCGGTCAAAAATTCACCCGTTGATATATCTACAAAAGAGACCCCTATCAGCTTTCGCCCAAAGTGCACTGCGCACAGGAAATTATTCGATGTTGCATTGAGAATATCATCGTTCATGGCAACCCCCGGGGTGACCAATTCGGTAACGCCCCGCTTAACGATGGTCTTTGTCATTTTAGGGTCTTCCAACTGATCGCAGATCGCAACCCGCTGCCCGGCCTTTACCAGCTTTGGCAAATAGGTATTCAATGAATGGTGCGGAAAACCGGCCAATTCGGTACGGTCGCCCCCATTGTTACGATGCGTTAGAATAATGCCCAAAATTTTTGAGGCCTTGACCGCATCTTTTCCAAAAGTCTCGTAGAAATCACCCACACGAAAGAGCAATAGCGCATCAGGATGTTTCGTCTTGATGGTATTGTACTGCTGCATTAAAGGGGTTACCTTTTTGACTTTTGCTGTTTTTTTCAATCGATTGTTTTTAAGCCTGTTTCGGCCGCATACCCATAAAAACGAATGTACTATTTTTGCCAAGGAATATACCCCATTGTTGATATTATGGGGATAACTTTTAACACCCGATTAAAGCCATAGCGGTTAACCCAGAAGTCTTATGCGCAAACTAAAAAACGATGAACTGCCCCGATTGGATGTAGGGCAGTTTAAGGAGGCCGTTAAAACACCTTTGGTGATCGTCCTCGATGATATTCGAAGCCTAAACAATATAGGTTCGGTTTTTCGCACGGCCGATGCCTTTTTGATCGAAAAGATCTACCTCTGTGGTATCACCGCCACACCACCCCATAAAGACATTCGAAAAACGGCATTGGGCGCAACCGATAGTGTGGCATGGGAATATGCCGAAAATGCAGTTACCTTATTGCAAAACTTAGAGGAGGCCGGTTATGTGACCGTCGCCATTGAGCAGGCCGAGAATGCTACCATGCTACAAAACTTTTCGGTTTCAAATGATCAAAAGTACGCTCTGGTGTTCGGCAATGAGGTAAAAGGAGTTTCCCAGCTTGTGGTAGATGAATGTGACGATGTGGTTGAAATTCCGCAGTACGGCACCAAGCATTCCTTAAATATTTCGGTAAGTGCCGGGATAGTGATTTGGGATTTCTGGAGGAAGCTTCAAAAATAAAAAAGCCCCTTCAAATACAGGGGCTTTTGGTATAGTTTGAGTTAGTTAGTTCCTCATTAAGGATACCGCAATTACGTTAAAAACATTTTCCCTCGCAAGTATTTTTGCCAAAAAAGTGTTAAAATGATTTCGAGGTCGCAAATTCTTGAATCGTGTTAAGAATGGTATTATAGTCGTGCTCACTGCGCACAAAATCCATTTCGCTCACATCGATAACTAGGCTATTTTGCTGGGGATAGCTCTTGATAAAGTCAAAATATCCTTGGTTGATCTTGTCGAGATAGGAGGCCTCTATATTTTGTTCGTACGCCCTTCCTCTATTCTTGATGTTCTCTAAAAGTCGCGCTGTGGTCTGGTACAGGTAAACGTATATTTTTGGCTTTTTGACCTCCTTGTACATTAGGTTAAACAGTTTTCGATAGAGTCTGAATTCCTCTTCCTGTAAGGTTATTTGAGCAAAAATCAACGATTTGTAAATATCGTAGTCGCTCACCATAAAGTTTTTGAAGAGATCATATTGTGAGGTGTCGTCGGTAAACTGTTGGTAGCGATCTGCCAGAAAAGACATCTCCAACGGAAAGGCGTAGCGCGATTGGTCCTCGTAAAATTTGGGCAGAAACGGATTGTCGGCAAAACGCTCGAGCACCAGTTTGGCATTGAAATCTTCTGCGAACTTCTGCGCCAAGGTCGTTTTTCCCGCACCGATATTTCCTTCAAAAGCGATAAAGCCCAAATGGGAGAACAAGGCCTGTTGATCCTTGAAAAGACGATAGCTCGTTTTCTCCAGACTACCCTTGTCCTTGCATTCTTGTAGCAAATTTCGAGAATCCTTGTTCAAGATCGGATGGTAGTATTGCGGCGCAATGTCTGCCAAGGGGCGCAAGACGAATTTTCGGAACGGTATTTCAGGATGGGGGATGACCAAATTTTCGGAAACGACCGTTTCGTTTTCGTAATACAGAATATCGATGTCAATAATGCGGGCCTCATAGCCTTCTTCCTGTACCCGTACCCTGCCCAGCGAAGTCTCAATGGCCACGATATGGGCAAGTAGCTCCTGTGGCATACAAGGGGTCTCTATTTCTAAACAGCAGTTCAGAAAGTCATCGGCCTCGAAACCCCATGCACTGCTTTGGTAAACCGGCGAGATACGCCGAATATCACCGACCTTTTCTTGCAGGGCAAAGAGTGCCTTTTGCAGGTGATTTGGCTTATCGCCGAGATTGCTCCCGAGAGCTAGGTATGCGATTTTTGATTGGGGCATAGTGCAGGGCAAAGTAACAAAAACTCATGAGGAGTTCCTCGAATTCTCGTTGAGTTTTTAATTTCATTGGAAAATAGCGGCTTTTGCGCCTAGGCGATATCTTTTTATGGCCCATGCATCTTTAAATGCGTGTCGATAAATGTTGCAAAAAGGGTTCAGCTCGTGAAATTTGCAGCGATAAGAAAAACTCATGTGGAGTTCACTATCTTTGATTTAAAATTTCAAATTAAAACTCAATGAAGTTCTTAAGAAACCTACTCGCCGCCATATTGGGATGTTTGATCGCCTTCGGAATCATGTTCGTGATGTTTCTCATTTTTGCCAGTTTGGTAAGTAGTGGTGAGGATACCGTTACCGTGAAAAAGAATTCGGTCTTGGAATTAAAGCTTTCCACGCCCATTCAAGACTATGTCGGCAATAGTGCGGCAGATCCGTTTGCAGGTGTATTCGAAGTTTCCCAGGGCCTCGACGAAATTTTGCATGCGATTGAGGTGGCCAAAGAGGATGATGATATTCGTGGCATAAGTCTAAACAATGTGTTCATCATGGCCGGTTTGGCACAAACGAAGGCTATTCGAGATGCTCTGATCGACTTTAAGGAGAATGGAAAATTCGTATATGCCTATGCCGATTTTTTCTTGCAAAAAGACTACTACCTTGCCAGTGTGGCCGATAGTGTATTTCTCAATCCGGTAGGGGCGGTCGATTTTAAGGGCCTCTCGTCTGAGGTGCTCTTTTACAAGGATCTGCAAGAGAAGACCGGTATAAAAATGGAGGTCATCCGCCATGGTAAATACAAAAGCGCCGTAGAACCGTTTCTCGCGAATGAGATGAGCGATGCGAACCGAACCCAGATCAAAGAATTGATTACCTCGCTTTGGGACGATATGGTAGATGATATTTCAATAGGGCGTAAGCAAAGTCGCGAAAGCTTAAATATCATCGCCGATACCTTGGGAGGGCGAACTGCCGATCATGCAATGGCATCAGGTTTGGTAGACGGGGTGTTGTTTTATGATGAGTACGAACAGCTTATGAAAGGTTCCATGGGTCTTGAGGATAAAGATGATCTGAATACCATCGCCTTGTCCGACTATATTGTTCGTTCGAATACGAAGAACAGAAAAACCGGAAAAGACAAAATTGCCTTGATTTATGCGCAGGGGGAAATACTGTACGGTGAGGGCAGTCAAACAACTATCGGTCAAGGGATGATGGTGAAGGCAATTCGAAAGGCCAAGAAAGATGATAACGTAAAGGCCATCGTGCTTCGGGTAGATTCTCCGGGCGGTAGTGCCTTAACTTCCGATATTATTTGGCGAGAATTGGAACTGGCGAAAGCAGAAAAGCCTTTTGTGGTATCTATGGGCAATGTGGCCGCTTCGGGTGGGTACTATATTGCCGCCGGGGCGCAGAAGATATTTGCCGAACCAACCACCATTACGGGGTCTATCGGGGTTTTTGGCACGGTGCCCAATATAAGTGAACTGGCAGCTGACCTTGGTGTTAATGCAGAGCAAGTAGGCACAAATGAGAACTCGGTAGACTATTCATTTTTTGAGCCCATGAGCGATACCTTTAGAGGTACCGTCAAAGAGGGTATAGAAGAGGTCTACGACACCTTTTTGGATCGTGTTTCCAAGGGTCGTGGAATATCGATGGCCCAAGCTGATAGCCTTGCGCAAGGGCGTGTTTGGAGCGGTACCGATGCGAAACGCTTGGGATTGGTAGATGAGCTGGGCAACCTCGACGATGCGATTGCCGAAGCCGCCGAGCTTGCCGATATAACGGAATATGGCATTCGTAAATACCCCAAGTACAAGACCGGTTTTGAGAGGCTAATGGATGATTTGGGCGGCGCAAGTGCCAAGGCCAAGCAAGAGGCGATAGAAGACGAAATCGGTGCCGAGGCCTATGCCATTTTAAAACAGCTAAAGTCTGTAATGGAACAAAAAGGCATTCAGGCCAGAATGCCGTTCATTTTAGAAATAAAATAGACCATGACCTCCAAGGATCAAAAGCTTGCCTATAGGATATACCTATATCTGGGGGCACTTTTCATTACGTCCCTTGTAGTATCCAATCTCATTTTTCAAAAGTTCTTCTATTGGAATCCTTTTGGGGATCTTACCGTTTTCGGCGCTTCGCTATTCGTCGTTTCGGTGGGCATTTTGCCCTATCCCTTAACATTTTTGATCACCGATCTAATTTCGGAGATCTATGGTCGCAAAAAGGCGAATCAAATCGTAACCACGGGAATCTTTGCATCTATCTTTTCAATGGGAATTATAATCGTAGCTGATTTGGTTCCCGCTATTCCTACTTCCAAAATCGATAATGAAACCTTTACAAAGGTCTTTGCCCTGTCTCCGATCGCAGTGCTGGCCTCGATGATCGCATATCTTTGTGCACAATATATCGATATATCGATCTACCACTTTTGGAAGCGGTTGACCAAGGGTAGACATTTATGGCTGCGCAATAACTTTTCTACCTTCCTCTCCCAATTCATAGATTCTTTCACCGTTATTGGGCTGCTTTGTCTATTTAAGGTTTTTCCTTGGACGGATTTCTGGGGCCTTGTTATAAGTGCCTTTCTTTTCAAGGTCCTTGTGGCATTCGTCGACACCCCTTTTCTCTATTTCTTCGTATATCTCTTTAGAAAGCGCTTTGGTTTGGCCATAGGCGAAGAAATAAAGCTTGAAGTGTAGGAAATAATATGCGCTTTAAGTTGTTATGTTATAACAGGTTAAAGTATCTCCCCATGAAAAAGAAGATTTTCAAAATAGTCGGTATCGTCTTACTATTGGTCATTGCCCTATTGATAGCGGCACCCTTTGTTCTAGAGGCCAAAATCGGCGATTTGATCAAAAATAATGTCGATTCGAATGTGAATGCCGATTTCGATTTTGCCGATGCCAATCTCAGTTTGATCAAAAGTTTTCCGAATGCGAATTTGCAATTAAAAGGGGTCACCTTGATAAACAGGTCTCCTTTTGAGGGCGATACCCTATTCACGGCCAAAGACATGAAGCTGACCCTGGGATTAGGAGAATTGTTCAAAGGCGAGGGGGAAGCCGTGGCCATTAACAATCTAAGCATTGATGGGGCGCATATTCATGTAAAAGTGAATGAAGAGGAACGTGCGAATTATGAGATTGCCAATGATGACGGAGATGAAGAATTACAATCTTCTAAAGGCTTTACCCTAGACTTAAAGTCTTATGAGCTGACCAATTCGAAGGTCATTTATGATGATCAAGCGGCGAAAGTCTTTCTGATGGTTTCAGACATTCAACATTTTGGTACAGGCGATTTGTCTGCGGTTAATTCTGAACTGGATACCCAAACCGAGGCCTTGGTCACTTTTGAACTGGATAGTACCAATTATCTGAACAACAATCGTATAAAGCTCGATGCCCTAATAGGAATAGACCTCAAGGACGACAAATATACTTTTCTTAAGAACGAAGCCATGGTCAATCAATTGCCCTTGGTTTTCGATGGTTTTGTAAAGGTAAATGAGGACAACCAGGAAATAGACATCAAGTTTAAAACGCCTTCCTCAGATTTCAAAAATTTCTTGGCCGTGATTCCGGCCGAATATTCCAAGAATATAGAAAATGTAAAGACCACAGGCGACTTCACGGTTACCGGGGCATTTAACGGTGTCGTAGACGAAACCCATATCCCAAAATTCGATATCAAGATCAATTCGGATAATGCTTCGTTCAAATATCCCGATTTACCAAAGTCTGTACGCAATGTATTTATCGATGTTGACGTACTCAATACGACCGGAATCACAGAAGATACCCAACTGAATATCGACAAGCTTTCCTTTATGATAGATGAGGATACGTTTAATATGGTGGCCAAGGTCAGGGAACTTATGGGCAACACCAAAGTGAATGCCCATGTTGATGGCAAAATGAATTTGGCCAACATTTCCAAGGCCTATCCCGTTCCTGCCGATCTAGATTTGAAAGGAATGCTAAATACCGATTTGACCACCGCGTTCGATATGGCATCGGTAGAAAAGAAACGCTATGAAAACACAGAGACCTCAGGTACGATGAGTCTTAAGGATTTCGAGTACAATTCAACCGAGATGGCGAATCCCTTACAGCTAAGGACAACGGATCTGACCTTTAATCCAAAGACGGTAACCCTCAACAAATTGGAGGGTACAACGGGTAAGACAGACTTTAATGCCACGGGTACGATCAATAATTTCCTGGGTTACCTGTTCAACGACGAAAAGGTAGAAGGTAACTTTAATCTAAACTCGAATGTGTTCGCTTTAAATGATTTTATGGTTGCGGACGAAGCGAGCGAAGAAGATGGGGATACATCAGGTCAGGGATCTGCTTCGGGTACTGCTGAGGAAAAAATTAAGATACCATCGTTTTTGGATGCGAATATCAATGCCAATGCCAATACTGTTCTTTATGATAACTTGGTTTTGAAAGATGTAAAAGGGAATCTTCGAATCAAAGATGAAAAAGCGGTGTTGAACAATATGACCACTTCGATGTTCGACGGTAAGGTGTCTTTTGACGGAGAAGTTTCGACCAAGAACGACACGCCTACCTTTGCCATGAAACTTGGATTGGATAAGCTAGAGATAGGAGAGTCGTTTAAGGCCGTTGAATTGTTCAAGACCTTGGCACCGGTCGCAAAAATATTACAGGGGAAATTAGATTCTAATATAGAGCTCTCGGGAAATTTGACCGATGATTTTGATCTTGACCTTGGTTCTTTGAGTGGCGATGTATTGGCCAATGTTTTTGCACGTGAAATAGATGCCGCACAAACACCTATTTTAACGGCACTGGTAAGCAAGCTGGATTTTGTAAATCCTAAGGATTTAAATCTAGATGCCCTTAAGACCAAATTGTCGTTTAAGGATGGGGTGGTTAGCGTGAAGCCTTTTACGGTTACCTATAAAGATATTGCCATCAATATTGATGGCAGCCATAGTTTTGATCAACAACTCAATTACAAGGCCACCATGCAGGTTCCCGCCAAGTATTTGGGCACTGAAGTTAATGGTCTCATTTCCAAAATAGGGGAAGCCGAACTACAAGATTTGACCATTCCGGTGACGGCGACCATTGGAGGAGGGTATACCAGTCCGCAGGTTACGACCGACATGACCTCTGGTGTAAAAAGCCTTACCAATAAGCTCCTTGAGATACAAAAACAAAAACTGATCAATAAGGGGAAAGATAAGGCCACAGATCTCTTGAATGACGTATTGGGCGGAACTCCTTCGGAAGGCGATTCTACGGCCACCGACCCGGCCAAAGAAGCCGCTACCGACATTTTAGGGGGTATTTTAGGTACCAAGACAAAAGATACGATCGCGAGCCCAGTCGATTCGATACCACCCAAAAAAGAAGAGGATGTGGTCAAAGAAAAAGCCAAGGACATTTTGGGAGGGCTTTTTGGAACGAAGAAGAAGAAAACCGATTCGGTAAAGAAAGATTCTACCCAATAACCAAAATGCACTTTTAGTCCTGATTCGCTAGTCGTCTTTTACACGATATGGTTTTAGTTCTTGGAAAAAGAAATCATCATTGGGCACATCAAAATCAAATCCTTTAACCTTTAGGTTGTTATCTGTTTTAATCTGAATTGTTCCAAAGCTAAACCAGGCCTGTGGGTGTTTCCAATGAATTTCCCAAACATTGTGGTGCCAATGGGTAAGGGTTGCGGCAAGCAAGGGTGAATTTTCAAATTCCAAATTTAAAGTTTCGCCATTTTGGGTTATCGAAATGTTGCCCACTAAATCCGATCGGTAAGGGCCGGCAAATACTTCGATCGGTATTCCAGGATTCGTATTCAATTCCCTATTTTCTTGGCGGTACGCTATTCGCGTATCCCGTTCAGCACGTCTGTTCGCCCGTTCTAGAAGTGTTTTGGAATAATCCTTGGCCGGGATATCCAAAAATTGCGCTAAGCCATAATGGGTCGCCGCCCAAATCGGACTCTTTACGCCGTTGGTAAGCACAACAATGCCTAGATTCTCATCAGGAATGAGGTTTACGGCCGTAATAAAGCCATCATAGCCACCGGTATGCCCAACGCGCATTCTCCCATGGTAATCGCTCAGTCCCCATCCCAAGCCGTAGCCATTAAAATGACTATTGTAGTCGTTTTGAGCCGTATGGTCTACGGTGTAATTCGTATGGGGTGTCCAAACCATATTTCGTGTTGCTTTGGTCAGCAAGGTATCGGTCTTATGAATGCCGTGGTTTAAATTAAAGATCATCCATTTCGAAATATCCTCAACACTCGATATTAAGCCTCCTGTAGCTGCGACATTCTCCCAATCTACCCATGGAATGGTATAGTTCTTATTGTCTCTCCTGGCATGCGGAGTTGCGTAATTGCCTTTTTTGTCCAAATCTTTAAGGGAAGAAATAGTGCGATCCATACCTAAAGGTTCAAGAATGCGTTCGCGCACATTATCGCCCCAACTTTTGCCGGTCGTATTTTCTATTATCTTTCCTGCAGCAATGTACATGAGGTTCGAATAGCCATACCCCGATCTAAATTCGAAAGCTTGGGGTACGTGTTTGATATTCTTAATGATTTCTTCGGTAGAAAGTGTTGATTTGTACCAGATGTTATCGCCACTAAAAGTTCCTAGGCCTATGCGATGACTTAATAGATCCCTGATTGTTGCATGTTCTGCCACCCATGAGTCGTATAGTTCAAAATAGGGCAGGTGCTTTTTTACCTTATCGTTCCAATCCAATTTTCCCTCTTGTACCAACATGCCGATGATGGCAGAGGTAAACGCCTTCGAATTTGAGGCGATGGCATACAAGGTTTCTTCGGTAGGCTTATCTTTTTTGCCCATTTCCATTACCCCATAGTTTCCGGTGAAAACTAGTTTGCCATCTTTCACTATGCCTATTGAGGCCCCAGGAATATCCCAGTCCTGTACCATTTTTGCATAGTACTTGTCGAGCGCCTTTAAGTCAACATCCGTTTTAGTTTGCGCTTGGGTTTCAGCAGTTAGGAACAGCAGGGTGAAAATGATCGTGAAGAGATTTTTCATAGCGAAAAGTTGTTCGTTTAATTTTAGGTCTTGTATTCTATACATAGTGCACCACTAGTGTATTGAAAGTGCTACATAATTTCCTTCGTTTCCTCTAACATTGAAAACCGTATCGTCTTCAAAGATGAGGTACTGGCCCTTAATGCCTTTTAATGTGCCCTCAAAACTTGGGGTCTTGCTCAAGTTTAGGCTCTTTACCTTGTCAGGATAACGGAGCACTGGGAATTCTAAATGTGTTTCTTGGTTACTTGCGATAAAGTAGGCCGCGGCCTCCTCGGGAATGTGTTGCCTAAGCTTATTGCGCCATTCAGCCAAGTTTTCATCTACGGTAGTATTGGTAAGCATTTTGCGCCAATTGGTCTTGTCCCCGACATGGTCTTTCAAGGCAACCTCGGTGATGCCGGCCAAATAACGATTCGGCACTTCTACGATTTCTATGGCTTCGTGCGCTCCTTGATCGATCCATCGCGTGGGCACCTGGGTTTTACGCGTTACCCCAACTTTAATATTGCTCGAGTTGGCCAGATAAACGATATGGGGCTGTAGTTGTACTTTTTTTTCATAGTCCAGATCCCTGTCGGCCTTGCCCAAATGGGCCGTGCTCAATTCAGGACGCATGATCCAATCCCCGGCAGACGGAATCTCAAAAAAACAACTTTTGCAAAAACCCTGTCTGAAAATAGGCCTGTCATTGCCACAGTTTAAACACTGATGCTTGATCAAATCTAATTTTAGGCTCTTGTTCAATACCTGGTTGAGGTTCAAAAAGTCATTTTCAAAAACCAAATAATATTGAATTGGACTCCCCATTTCGGTCTGCATTTTTCGTAAGACACCTTCATACCGCATAAAAGAATTTCTTATTTGAAAATGATTAGTTTTAAAGCTAAATTTAGCCAAATCAAAGATACCCAAAATGCCGATACCATTATTTAATTCGATAGCGTCATGGTTGCTCAAAAAGCGGTATCACCAAATAGA
Organism: uncultured Flavobacteriaceae bacterium; assembly: GCA_938017825.1. Lineage (GTDB taxonomy): Bacteria > Bacteroidota > Bacteroidia > Flavobacteriales > Flavobacteriaceae > Pelagihabitans. Next base: position 26,459 of record CALIJE010000083.1, on the reverse strand, counting down.
ACTTTTTCTGAAATATCCTGCCGAGGTACAGGAAGAGGTATTGCATCAACTTCTAGAATTGGCAGAGGATACCGAAGTTGGTAAGAAGTACGACTTTGAGTCCATTTCCAACTATGAGACCTTTAGAGATCGGGTACCCGTTGTTTCGTATGAGCAGATCGAGCCTATGATCGAACGTACCCGTAAAGGGGAGCAAAACGTGTTCTGGCCCACTGCGATCAAATGGTTTGCGAAGAGCAGCGGCACAACGAATGCGAAGAGCAAGTTCATTCCTGTAAGCGCTGAGGCGCTAGACGATTGCCACTTTAAGTCTGGCAAGGATATGCTCTGCCTTTATTTGAACAACAATGAAAATTCGCAATTGTTCACCGGAAAGGGTCTTCGATTAGGGGGGAGTAAAGAATTATATGAAGACAATGGGTCGTTTTTCGGGGACCTGTCTGCAATACTAATCGATAACATGCCGCTTTGGGCAGAGTTGAGCAGTACGCCCAGTAGTAAGGTTTCATTAATGAGTGAATGGGAAAAAAAGTTGCCCGCTATCATTCGTGAAAGTTCACAAGAAAAGGTAACAAGTTTGTCGGGCGTTCCTTCCTGGATGCTGGTTTTATTGAACGGCGTTTTGGAGCAAACGGGCAAAGCGCATTTGTTTGAAGTGTGGGAGCATTTAGAAGTCTATTTTCATGGAGGGGTTAGTTTTAATCCCTACAAGGAGCAATACGAAAAGTTACTGCCGCGCAAAAGTTTTAATTATTACGAAATTTATAATGCGTCGGAAGGCTTTTTTGCCATACAAGATCGCAACAATGCAAGCGACCTGCTCTTGATGTTGGATTATGGGATCTTTTACGAATTCATTCCGATGGACGAATATGGGCACGCGAACGAAAAAGCAATCCCCCTTTGGGAAGTAAAACGCAATGTGAACTATGCCATTGTCATTACGACCAATGCCGGACTCTGGCGCTACAAGATCGGGGATACAGTACGTTTTACCTCCCTAGATCCTTATAGAATAAAAGTCACCGGGCGTACCAAGCATCATATTAATGTATTCGGGGAAGAATTGATCATCGAAAATGCCGAGGAGGCCCTAAAGAGTGTCTGTTCGAAAACAGGATCCGAGATAATCGATTATACGGCTGGTCCTATTTTTATGTCGGGCAAGGAAAAGGGTGCCCATGAATGGATCATCGAGTTTAGAAAACAACCGGAAGACCTGGCCCATTTTACAGAATTTTTAGACAACGCACTAAAATCGCTTAATTCTGACTATGAGGCCAAACGCTACAATAATACTACCCTCACAATGCCTAAGCTGCATATTGCCAGAGAGCAACTTTTTTATGATTGGTTAAAGTCGAAAGACAAGTTAGGCGGGCAGCATAAGATTCCTAGATTGTCTAATAAAAGAGATTACCTCGAGGAACTTCTTCGTATGAATAGTTAATGCAATACGTTCTTTAAAGATGAACTTGACCGCCATTCTATATTTTCTTCTGGTAGCCGGTGCCATTCAAGGATTCATTTTTAATATCGCTACTTTTTTGGCTAGAAAAAAGATTGAAAAACCTGTGGTTTTCCTAAATCTACTGGTGCTATTTCTCTCCTTGAACAATCTTCAATCATGGCTGATCGAGAAAGGTTTTGTGTTTGATTTTTTCTTTGCCAAGCACTTTGTATTCCCATGGTATGTGCTCATACTACCTATGTTTTATGCCTTTTTGATCTACTATCTGGGAATTGAAAAAAAACGTGTACCCTTTCTTAGGCTTACCATTGCAGTCGTAATCGCGGAGCTGATCGCACGGGCCGTGGTGTTGATCTTGATCGATAAAGGCACACTCGATATTGGCGTATTACCTATGTACAATGCGCTGGAGGACGCCGTGACACTACTTTATTCCATATTCATATTTTACAAGGCGATCCAACTGATATTTCGCTACCCGGAGTTATATCCTGATATATTGGCGTATGATGATCTTAAATGGATAAAGCGTTTTATCAAATGGGGAGGCGTAATCTTCGTTCTATGGGGCATAGCGGTACTTCTGAACATTTTTTCAGATACGATCAAGGCACCACGGAGCTATTACCCGTTGCGAATTGCTTCTTCGGTTTTGATTTATTGGATCGGTTATCAGGCCTTCTTTCGGTATGTGGTACTAAAAGATAGAATTGTCTTGAGAAATGAAATTCGTGGTAACGGTCCTCTAAAGGAGCTGCAAACGGTTACGGTAAAAAAGGAATCGAACAAGAACGAAAAACACCAAGAGGAGTTTGGTGAAATACACCAAAATATAGTGGCCCAACAAATATTCTTGGATCCCCAATTGAGTTTGGAAAAATTGTCTGAAGAAGTACAACTAAGCACCGGAAAGCTTTCGATGTTGGTGAACCAGTATAGTGGCACCAATTTCTCTGACTATATTAATTCGCTACGAATAGAAGAGGCAAAAAAGCTGTTGCAAAACCCGGAATTCAAGGCATATACCATTGCTTCGATTGGTTTAGAATGCGGATTTAACTCCAAATCGACCTTTTATGCCGCGTTTAAGAAATTTGCCGGTAGCACGCCTACAGCCTATAGAAAACTGCACGGTTAGCGTTCCAAAACTTGTCCGAATTCTTTGAATTTATCGATTCTCGGACTTCCAATTTACTCATGAACATAGTTTTGAGTCAACTTTAAAGCTAGCGGTTATGAGTAGGTTAACGTATGCAGTAGAGGAGGAGGGTGGTTTTTTCGAAGAACTTAAGCCCGAAGTGTTTAAAATTTTACCGAAAGAGTTTCGAAAAAAGGCTGCCAAAAAAATAGCGTTCAAGGCCATTGTATTGCAGGGACTTTTTATGGGGATCATGCTCACCATGTACCTTGTGCCAGTTAAAGGGGGCATACATGTGTTCCTTATGGCTTTGCTGGGCGTTTTGGCCTTACCCATGATTTTGAATATTGGGCATGAGGCCGTTCACCGCAATTTTTCGACCAATCGTAAGGTGAACAGGCTGGCCAAAAATGTATTTTTCCTATGGGGAACGAGTGCGTATTTCTGGGAGTTACGGCATAATTCGTCGCACCATGCCTTTGCCAATGTAAAAGATGTAGATCTAGACATTGAGCAGACAAATATCATACGTTTGTCGCAACATCAAGAGTATTTGGGCCGGCACAAGTTTCAACACCTGTATATGCCTTTTGCATTTTGTCTCTACACCTTTTTGTGGTTTTTTATTCGTGATTTTAAGGATTTGAGCAAAAAGCGGTTCGGGGCCAAGACTATAAAAAGACACCCCAGGAACGAGGTAATTAAGCTATTTGGGGCTAAGATTTGGCATCTGCTTGCCTTTTTGATCATCCCCTTTATGGTAACGCAGCAGATCGGAACCGTCCTTATTGGTTTTTTTGTTTTTCATATCGTGGCGAGTATCGTCACCACTTTTGCGCTGATCAGTACCCATGTCGGGGAGGTACAGGAAATTGTTCTTCCGGATGAATATGGTAGGCTACCGCACTCCTGGGCTACGCATCAGTTGGTTACCACGGCCGATTTTAGTTCAACTAGTAGGTTTACACTTCATTTTTTTGCCGGTTTTAATCATCATGTAGCGCATCATCTGTTTCCGCAAGTGCCCCATATATATTATCCCGAAATAACACCGCTAATAAAGAAGTACGCACAAGCACATGGTTTGAACTATACCCATTACCCCAACCTTTTTACCTGTACCAGATCACATTTTAAGCGATTGAAATATCTCGCTACGGAACTTTAAACGCACACGATATGAGACGCGCAACTAGAAACGATAGGGATAGGGTAGTCAAAGTACTGCAGAAGGCATTCAATGACAATCCAACGATGCTGTTTATCACCAGAGGATTCAATAAAGACAAACATATCGCCAAGGTCATGCAATATGCGTTCGACTTCGCCATTCGGCGCAAAGGCGTGTATGTTACACAGAACGGTAAGGGCGTAGCCATTTACTTTCGCTTCGATGAGCGCAAGAAAGACATGTTGGATTTCTACTACCAACTGAGACTTGCCATTACGGCCCTTCCCATTTTGCGCTTGCAACAGATATGGCGCCATAACCGAATGGTCAACAAATTAAGGGCGAATAAGTGTCAATTCTTATATGTGTGGTTTATTGGCGTAGATCCCGATGAACACCCAAGAACCTCGCCTACAGCATTTAAAAGGAAGATTTTTGAGAGTGCCAAGAAGCAACAATTGGATATTTATGCGGAAACCACTCGTAGGGAGCTGAAAATAGGATACGAAAGATTGGGCTTTGAGGTGTACAAAAAATGGCACAATTCAAAAAACGGTCTAAATGTATGGTTCTTGAAAAAGCCATTCGCATCCCATACCCTTGCCATGGCCAAAAATCATTAAAAAGGGTACCTATGTCGAAGAATTGCCTCAAATGAACAAATAAATGTGGATTTCTGTCGTTTTAAACTCAAATTAGCGAACGAAACTTAACCGAACGTCTAATTGAATCTAAAACTATGGCTGAAAGACTCGTTGTACTCTCCGATATGTGGGGAGTGAAAAAAGGACTCTGGATTACATCCTACCTTGGCTATCTTCAACAATATTATAACATCGTATTTTACGATATTCAACAGTTGTCGAACATCGACCTTACGATACAATCTAAAGAAAATCTTCATGCGGCCTTTGTGGAAAACGGCATTGATACCGCTGTGGCTCATTTGTTAAAGAAAGAAACAACACCCTCACACTACTTGGCTTTTAGCACGGGTGGTACCATCGCCTGGAAAGCGGCCCTAAAAGGGTTGCCCATGAAGTCTTTATATGCGGCTTCCGCGACCAGGGTGCGCATGGAGAATTTAAAACCAAATTGTCCGACTACCTTACTTTATGGTGGAAACGATAACTATAAACCCTCTGAGGAATGGGCCGAGAAGTTGGATTCCGAATTAGAGGTCATTCAAAATTTTGGACATGAGTGTTATACCGATGAAAAAATAATAGGCAAAATTTGCCAGGATCTTCTCAATATCGCGACGATGAAACCTAAGGAGATCAAGAAAGTAGTTTAATAGTGTTTATTTAGTGTACAAAAAATGCCCTTCGATTGCGAAGGGCATTTTTTATATTCTTTAATCGGCAATTTAGGAGACTGCCTTGAGTTTTTTAATGGTCTCGTACGAAATCTTATCTTCTGCGTAAGGCTTCGTTACTTTGAATTCAGTTTCACCGCTACTGGGCATTTCGAACATAGCATCGGTAAATATGGCTTCACATAACGAGCGAAGACCACGGGCACCCAATTTGTATTCAATCGCCTTCTCTACGATAAAATCAAGTGCTTGTTCCGTAATGCTGAATTTGATGCTATCCATTTCAAACAGCTTTTCATATTGTTTGATGATGGCATTTTTGGGTTCTGTCAAAATCGCGCGTAGTGTTTTGGCATCTAAGGGGTTCATATGGGTCAGAACGGGTAAACGTCCGATAATTTCCGGAATTAGACCGAACTCTTTTAAATCTTTTGGAATAATATACTGGAGCATATTGGTCTCGTCGAGATTTTCGTCCGATTTAGAAGCGCTGTAACCTACCGCCTGCATGTTCAAGCGTTTGGTAATGGTGCGTTCTATGCCGTCAAAAGCGCCTCCAGCAATGAATAGTATATTTTCGGTATTTACTTCGATAAACTTTTGATCAGGATGCTTGCGCCCGCCTTTTGGAGGAACGTTGACCACTGTTCCTTCCAATAATTTTAGAAGCCCTTGCTGAACACCTTCCCCAGATACGTCTCTGGTAATGGAGGGGTTATCTCCCTTACGGGCGATTTTATCGATCTCATCTATGAAAACGATTCCTCTTTCAGCTTTTTCTAGATTGTAATCTGCCGCTTGCAGCAGGCGGGTAAGAATGCTTTCTACATCTTCACCTACATACCCGGCTTCGGTGAGTACCGTGGCGTCAACAATTGCCAAAGGTACATTGAGCATACGGGCCACTGTTTTTGCCATAAGGGTCTTGCCCGTACCGGTCTGGCCGACCATTACAATATTACTTTTCTGAATTTCAATTTCGTTGTCTTTGGAAATTGGTTGCAACAATCTTTTATAGTGATTGTATACCGCGACCGACATAACTTTTTTCGTGCGCTCCTGGCCGATAATGAAGGTGTCTAAAAACTCTTTGATTTCCAAAGGTTTTTTTAAGACCAGCTCAGCGGATAGGTCGTTTGTCTTGGTCTGTTTAGATTCTTCCGATACAATACCATGTGCTTGTTCGATACAACGATCACAAATATGCGCGTCCAAACCTGCAATCAAAAGATTGGTATCTGGTTTTTTACGACCACAAAAAGAGCATTCTAAGTTTTCCTTTGCCATACTATTTCCTTCAACTAGTAAATCTAACGAAAGATTACTGCTTTTGGTTTATTGATTTTAGGTTATAGACCCGAAGAATTGGACATTTCGTCGAATTTAACTCCGATCTCTTACTAAAATCTCGTCAATCATGCCATATTTTTTGGCAACATCGGCTTTCATCCAATAATCACGGTCACTATCTTCGGTCACTTTTTTAACCGTTTGGCCCGAGTGGCTAGCGATGATTTCGTAAAGTTCGTCCTTCAATTTCAAGATTTCACGAGCCGTAATTTCAATATCACTGGCCTGACCTTGAGCCCCACCCATCGGTTGGTGAATCATTACCCTAGAGTGGGTTAATCCACTTCGTTTTCCTTTTTCACCTGCGCACAATAATACCGCTCCCATTGAAGCCGCCATACCTGTGCAAATTGTCGCAACATCGGGCTTAATGAATTGCATGGTATCATAAATGCCCAGACCGGCATACACACTTCCGCCTGGCGAGTTGATATAGATCTGAATATCCTTAGAGGCATCGACACTTTCCAAAAACAATAATTGCGCTTGCACGATATTGGCCACTTGATCGTTTATGCCAGTACCTAGAAAGATAATGCGGTCCATCATCAGTCTAGAATATACATCCATGGCAATAACGTTCATTTGACGTTCCTCAATAATGTTAGGGGTCATATTTACGGGATACATGCTACTAATGATTTGATCATAGTAGGTGCTGCTTATGCCTTGATGATTTATTGCGTAATTCTTGAATTCTTTTCCGTAATCCATGTGGTTTCTTTCTTCGATTTTTTAGACAAAAAAGGTGCCGAAAATTTTCGTTTCGGCACCGTAAAGATACTTAAATTTCTGTGTAAATCTACCCGTATACCTCTTTCACAAACTTTTCATAAGTAACCTCTTTGACCTTGAGGTTTGCCTTTTCTTTATATAGTGCGAGTAATTTTTGACTCATTAATTGTTCCGATAAGCGCTTCACTTCATCTTCATTGCCCAACACCCTTGCCGCTATATTGTCTAACTCCTCCTCGGCAGGATTCAGTTGACCAAATTGTGCCATCTGCGATTTGATGAACCCTTTGGCAAATTCCTTCAATTCTTCAAATTGAATTTGAACATCGTTATCCTTGATGATCTTGCCTTCGATTAGCTGATAGCGCAATCCTTTTTCCGACTTTTCGAATTCCTCGGCGGCTTCTTCAGCGGTCAACGGTTTTTCCCCGGTCATCTGAATCCATTTGGTAAGGAAGCCAGTGGGGAGATCAAATTTGGTATTTTCGATGAAGTATTCGGTAACATCGTTAAGCAATTTTTGCTCAGCTTGTTGCTCGAACTGTTTTTCGGAATCTGCTTTGATTCGCTCTCTAAGTTCTTTTTCGGAGGTTATGGCTCCCGGACCAAATAACTTATCAAAAAGCTCTTGGTTCAGCTCAGCCGGCTCTCTCTCATTTATTTCTTCGATAACGAAGTCAACATCGATTTTAAGGTTCTTGGCCTTGTCTGCCGTTATGCCCAAGGTGCTTGCCAATAAGTAGTCTTCCTTGAGCAAGCCTTTTGTGCTCATGCTTATCGTATCGCCAACTTTTTTGCCTACCAAGCCCGTTATGGCTTTTTTGCTACTAATTTTGTCTAACTCAAGCGTCGTTTTATTGTCTATTTCCTCAGCTTCGTTTTTGAACGTTCCGGTAACTTCATCATTTTTGCTCACTTCCTTCTTCTGAACCAATTTACCGTATTGCTTCTGAATTCGTTCTATTTGCTCGGATACCATTTTTTTATCGGCGGTGATCTTGTAATGGGTTATGGCCTTCTTGGTTTTGAGTGGCACCTCAAAACTGGGCGCAAGTCCCAACTCGAACTCGAAATCGAAGTCTTCTTTGTCCCAATCAAAATTATCTCGTTGTTTTGGTAACGGATTGCCCAAAACATCTAGCTTCTCTTCTGTCAGATACTTGTTTAGGTTGTCTTGTAGCAATTTGTTTACCTCATCGACCAAAACGGCTTTTCCGTATTGTTTTTTAATTAAGCCGATAGGCACTTGACCCTTTCTAAAACCAGGAATGTTGGCCTGTTTTCTATAGTCTTTGAGAATGGTGTCTACCTTATCTTGGTAATCGTCTTTTGAAATAGCGACCTTTACCACTGCATTCAATTCATCTATCTGCTCTTTGGTAATATTCATCTTGTACGGATTATCTGTTTTTTAATGGGATGCAAAAATACTACAATTTAAATGCTCCAACAAGTTTTTGAAATAGCGTTTCAAGAAGCCTTTCAGTTACTTTTTATCCTTCTTAAATAGGGAGAACAATATCCACTGCATAAAACTCAGCAATAAACTAAAGAGCAATGCCCAGCCGATACCATCAACACTGAAGCCATCTACAAAGTAATCGGCCAAAAGAATAATAGAGGCGTTGATGACAAGCAGAAACAATCCGAACGTAATTATGGTTATGGGCAAGGTAAGTATCACCAGTATTGGCTTTACTATGAAATTCAGCAAACTCAAGGCGAGCGCAACTAAAATCGCCGTGACGTAATTGTCTACCGAAACATTCGGTAACACATATGACAGCAGAATCACCGCAGCGGCACTTAAGAGTAATCTTAGAATATATTTCATGGTTTTTGTTTAAAATGTCGAACTAAAAAAGGCATCGGACGCCCGATGCCTTTAAAAGTATAAAATTGTTTTGTTTAATCGATATACAATCCCGTATAAGCTAAAGGATCTACTGACGGAAGGTTCGCCCCATATTTGGCTTCTATCGCTTCTAGAAACTTATTGGCCAATAGGGAATAACCTCTAGGAGATGGGTGAACACCATCTAATGAGAACCCACCACCGGTACCATAGGTTGCAGTAACCCTGCTGCCGTCGGCCAATTGAACGCCCGTTGAGGCAATTTCCTGTAAAAAGGCCGCCGCATCAAAAAAGGCAACATCATATTGTGTGGCAAAATCTGCAATGATGGCATTATAACTGGCAGTTGCTGTTTGTATATTTTCTTGCTCTTGAGGCGTTAAAACCCATCTATCCTCCAGTGGGTAGGTTACACCATTTACTGACAATTGGCCAGCGGTCTCTGCAGGAAGGCCGAAACCTAGCAAGGTCGCAAAAGCTTCTTCGTTGACCGTGGCAATGGTGGTTTGAGATGTAAATACAAGGAGATCGTTGGCAGTTGCTTGTCGAGATTGGCCATAAAGAAAACCGAGTACCGTTGCCGTACCGGCATCAACACCGCCTTGAATCAATGCACCCGTTATAACCTGTGAAAGATCTGCCAAATCCTCGTCGCGAATCAATACCGGACTTGCTTCAGACTCGGAATAAGAGATGATTCTTTCTGGCGCACCAATTGCTGTAAACACTTGGTTGAGACCTGCGTACTGTGCATTCAGGGTAGGTATTTGAGGACCAAAGGCCGGGTTAGATGGATCTAATGGGTTATGGGGTACAGTAGTAAAAAAAGGTATGGTCGTTACATCGGGCAAATTGGCAACAATACCTTGCGCACCACCAGCTGTAAGCGTTTGTAAAAGACCATTGTACGCACCTCCAAAAACCAAAGGTGGTGTAATATCAGATCCCGCATAGGTTGCAGGGTCTTCCGTGGCCTCTCTTACCACACCATCACCACCGGCTGTCGCATACCCAAGAATATCATTGTTACCTATCCATAACGAAAAGAAGGTGGGGCTCTGAGAAGCCGCATCCCCAATTATCGTAGCATTAGGTGCAGAGGCGAAGCGTGCATAATACGGATTGGCCGCTCCTACGGGAACGCCCTGCAGGTTGCCATAACCGGGAGCTAGCAAATGATAGCTTTTGGCACCTGGTACGCCCATATTATTAAAGGGTCCACCGAGTACATTTGTAATTTCGGTAGATCCTGTACCATCTTTCGGCACAGGGGCCGGAGAGCCGCTCGCAAAAGAGAGTATAAGTCTATTGCCAAGTATCTGTTGCCCTCCAAAAGTGGCACCACCTAAATTGTCTGCCATCAAAGGAATCGTAAATGCGCCTCCGCCAGCGGCACTAAAACTTGTGGCCATCATATTCGGGAAGGAGGCATTCTGGCCATCTATGAACAAAGCGGAATCGGAGAATCCCGCAGTCAGTGAGTTACCGACCGATACGAACTTTGAAAAATCGGCCGAGCCCGCAGTGAAATTTTCTGGGTCTGGAGGTGTTGGTCCTGGGGGGATGGGGGCATCATCGTTATTACACGAGACCAAAAGCATTCCGGAAAATGCCAATAACGCTAGAACTTTTTTCATTTTATAAATATTGAGTTAATTCGATTTTATGGATAATTTCAAATTTAGGTAAAATTATGATTAACGCAACCTTAACAACTCATAAATTATGCATGCATAATAAATAGTGGGTTTTTTTATGAATTCAGGAATTCAAAAGACTTTTCAAAGAACTGTTTAGGATTTTCGGCATGCAGCCAGTGCCCAGAATTGTCTATAGCCACCAATTCAGCTTTTGGAAAGTGCTTTTTGATTTCGGGCAAATCGGCATCAACAATATATTCCGAGCGGTCCCCTTTGAGGAATAGGGTAGGGCCATCAAAATAACTGGTAGATCCAATATTCTCCCCAACTTCTTCCATCTTATTTCGCAATACTTCGAGGTTAAAACGAAAGGCCAACGTGCCTTTTTCAACCCAATAGAGATTCTTGAGCAAAAATTGTCTTGTGCCCCAATTCGTAATATGTTGCGCTAGGGCCTCATCTGCTTTTCCCCGTGTATTGATTTCATCTAAATTTAAACTGCTAAGCCCATCTACAATAGTTTGATGATGGGGCGGATAGAATTTCGGGGCAATATCGGCCACCAAAAGCTTTTCAACCAAGGTAGGATTATCACAGGCGAACTGCATTGCCGTTTTACCACCCATCGAATGTCCCATTAAACAAATAGTTGACAGCGAATGTTGTTGCAGATAGCGCTTTAGATCATGCGCCAAAATATCATAGTTGAACTCCTCGGAGTGAAAGCTGCGGCCATGATTTCGCTGGTCTACCAAATGAACTTGAAAACCATTGTCAGCATATTTATTGCCAAGGGTCTTCCAATTGTCAGACATGCCCAAAAAGCCATGTAGGATAACCAAAGGTTTGCCCTCGCCTATTATTTTTGAGTGTAACGACTGCATTAAGATAGCTTGTTTAGGTACATAGGAATAACATTGTCCAACCCGAGATAGAGCGATTCGCAAATAAGGGCATGGCCTATCGATACTTCTAGGAGATTAGGGATATTTTCTGCAAAAAACTGAATGTTTTCTAGATTGAGGTCGTGCCCTGCGTTAATGCCCAAGCCAACCTCATGGGCAACCTTAGCGGCTTCCATGAAATCATCAATTCCATTTTTATCGCCCTTGGCATAAGCCTTGGCATAACTTTCGGTATATAATTCTATTCTGTCGGTACCTGTATTCGCGGCCCCTTCGACCATATTGGTATTTGCGTCTACGAAAATAGAGGTGCGTATGCCCGCATCCTTAAAGGTCTGAATCACGTTCTTGAGAAAATCGCGATGCGCAATCGTATCCCAGCCAGCATTCGAGGTTAATACATCAACCGAATCAGGCACAAGTGTAACCTGCTCGGGCCGCACTTCCAGAACCAAATCAATGAATTTTTGAATGGGGTTTCCTTCAATATTGAACTCGGTGGTGACGACATTTTTTAATGCCCTTGCATCCGAATATCTAATATGGCGTTCATCTGGTCTAGGATGAATGGTTATGCCTTGTGCCCCAAAGTCCTCGATATCAGCCGCGGCTTTGAGCAAATCTGGCATATTGCCGCCACGGGCGTTACGAAGCGTTGCAATTTTATTGATATTTACGCTTAATTTGGTCATCTGTCGAATTTATAAGTTTCAAAGCACAAAAATACGGATTAGGCATACCTTTTGCAGTATGAAGAATGAAGAAAAGAATATTCTTTTTATATGGCATGGAACACAATTCGTAAGGTGGATTCGGCCATTTGAAAATCTTTACTTTGTTTTAAAAAATAATACACGGCCAGAAGGGTGTCGCAAGAAATTTTTATTAGTATTTTGCGTTCAATACAAAAAGCTATGCAACTAAAGTCTCACATCATTTCCAATATACCTGTTTTCAAGGTTGGGGATTCGCTGAAAAAAGTGATCAAGCACTTTAATGAAAGCACGTTTTCACATGTGGCTGTCGTTGAGAACGGCATTTTTTTAGGAGTGCTCAACGAAAATGACGTGAAGAATTTTGATAGCGAGGGTACGATAGACAGTTTTAGATATAACCTAGAGAGCATGTTTGTTTTGCAATCGGCAGCTTGGTTGGATGTACTCGAAGCTTTTGCCAGAAATGAGGCCAATCTAATGACGGTACTAAATGAAGATGGCAAGGTTCAAGGATATTACGACCTTACCGACATAATCGGTGTCTTCAGCGATACGCCTTTTTTTACCGAGCCAGGTAGCATACTGGTAGTTGCTAAAGGGATTAAGGATTATTCCTTCAGTGAGATAGCCCAGATCGTGGAAAGCAACAACACGCGTTTTATTGGAGGTTTTATTACTGAAATGAAAAATGACGTGGTTCAAGTGACCCTTAAGGTCGGCACCTCGAACCTTCATGATATTATTCAGACCTTTAGGAGGTATAACTATAATATTCTCTTTGGGAACAATGATGATCAGTTTTTGGAAGACCTCAAACAAAGGTCAGACTACCTCGATAAATATCTAAATGTATAGGAGATGAAGGTCGCCATCTACGGTCAAACCTATCAAGACAACGCCATACCATATGTCGGAGAATTATTGGACGAACTCCAAAAAGAGCATGCCGAGATCGCGGTAGAACATGATTTCAATGTGCTGCTGTCCACTCAATTGGATACATCAACTTTCGCCACCTTTACCATTGATGAAGGTTTGGATTCTTCCTTTAATATGTTTGTGAGTTTTGGCGGTGACGGTACCATGCTACGTGCAACTACCTTTGTGCGTAATTTGGGAATTCCTATAGTAGGGGTCAATACCGGTCGCTTGGGATTTTTGTCCACCTTTAAAAAAGAAGATGTTCGCAAAGTAGTACAAGAATTTGTAAAAGGTGAATACCGAACCGTAGAGCGGAGTCTGGTTTCCGTTTCGACAAAATTTCCGATTCCCGAATTCGATCCGTTGAATTTCGCCCTCAATGAGATTACCGTTAGTAGAAAAGATACCACCTCTATGATTACCGTAGAGACCTACTTGAACGATGAGTACCTCACCTCATATTGGGCAGATGGCTTGATCGTTTCTACCCCGACCGGTTCTACAGGGTATTCATTGAGTTGCGGCGGCCCCGTTATGTCGCCAGAGGCAAAATCACTGGTACTTACCCCTATCGCACCGCACAATCTTAACGCAAGACCCTTGGTTATTTCAGATGATACGATTATTCGCTTAAAGGTTTCTGGAAGGGAAAAGAGCCATCTGTTGTCCTTGGATTCGCGCATTGCCACCTTGGAAAATGATACCGAGATTATCGTACAAAAAGCTCCGTTTACGGTAAAATTGATCGAATATACTTCTGAAAGCTTCCTTAAAACCCTGCGCAACAAACTTTTGTGGGGCGAGGATAAGCGCAATTAAATCAGTTTACAATACTTCCCAAAAACAAAGCCGCTTACAATAAATGCGGGTAAATGCTGTTTATCAAGATAGAACGCTTTAGGGGTGCAATACAACTACCCCGTTTGTTATATTTGCAAACTTTGGAATACATGAAGAAGTATCTATTTATTGCACTTTCCATCTGCACCTTCGTTGTATCGGCCCAAACATATGAAATTGGAGCGTTTGCCGGTGGCGCGAACAATATAGGTGATGTTGGGCGAACCAACTTTATACTACCCTCGGATATAGCCTTCGGTGGTGTTTTTAAATGGAATAAAAGCAAACGCTATGCCTGGCGTGCGAGTGTAATCCATGGAAAATTTAAGGCCGTTGATGCTAAATCGAGCATCGCCTCGAGACAACAGCGAAATTACGTTGTAGGCAATTCGATTTTAGAAGCTTCCCTAGGGTTAGAATGGAATTTTGTGGACTACAACCTTCACAAACTCGGCCCTGCCATGACACCTTATTTGTATACCGGGCTGACCTATTTTAGGTATGATTACAACTATTTTGATGTGGGACAACTTCAAAATTCCAACCAAAAAGATGGCTCACTGGCCATTCCAATGGTGCTTGGCGTTAAAAAACGTTTGAATCAATTCTTGATTTTAGGATTTGAAATTGGGGCACGCTATACCTTTACCGATAACCTCGATGCCAACAACCCGGTAGATTTACCCGTTGCTCAACAATTTAATGTTACTTTTGGCAATATTAACAGTGACGATTGGTACGTTTTTTCAGGTTTCACCCTAACCTACACCTTTGGCAGAAAACCGTGCATGGATTGTTTCGAGTAACATTTTATGAACACCGTTTCGAGTATTTCCGATCATAATCTTCCAAGGCATATCGCCATAATTATGGATGGCAATGGCCGTTGGGCCAAGCAGAAAGGACGTTTGCGCGTTTTTGGTCATGAAAACGGAGTGCACACCGTACGAAAAACTGTGGAAAACTGTGTAAAAATCGGCCTTGAATACCTTACCCTTTATACCTTCTCTACCGAAAACTGGAACCGCCCTAAAATAGAAGTTCAAACGCTCATGAAACTTTTGGTCAGCTCTTTAAAGAAAGAGTTGAGCACGTTTCAAAAGAACAATGTGCGCTTGAACACTATTGGCGATATTTCCCTTTTGCCAAAAAAGGCCCACAAAGAACTTTTGGAAGTAATGGAAAAGACAAAGGAGAATTCGGGGATGACCTTAACTTTAGCTTTGAGTTATGGCGCTAGGGAAGAAATAAAAAATGCTGTTAAAACCATTGCGACCAAAGTTAAAAATAATATAATTTCTCCCGAAAATATTGATGAAACCATTATAAATACCCATCTTTACACGCACGATTTGCCAGATGTAGATTTGCTCATAAGAACCAGTGGCGAGCATCGAATCAGTAATTTTCTACTTTGGCAGATAGCATACGCCGAACTATACTTTATTGATGTGTTTTGGCCCGATTTTGAAGAAGAACATTTGGTAGCGGCCATTAAAAATTACCAGAACAGAGAACGAAGATTTGGAAAAACAAGCGAACAACTCAACTAGTTGCAAGAAAAGATTCTTGCTGCTAACTTCCCCGTTAACACTCCTCCTGCTTTTAACCACGTTATTTTCTACTGCACAGGATATAGCTTCCTATCAGGAAGGCAAGAAATATATTTTAGGAGGCCTCGAGGTTACGGGCCTTCAAAGTTACAATGAACAAACGGTCAAGACCTATACCGGTTTGCGCGTGGGGCAACCCATTACGCTACCTGGAGAACAGATAAGCGCTGTTATCAATAAGTTATGGGGTCTCGAACTCTTTACAGACATCGCTTTTTTCATCACCAATGTAGAAAACAATCAGGTTTTCCTGGAGCTCAACATTACCGAGCGCCCTACACTTGCCAATGTCACTATCTACGGCGTTAAAAAAGGCAAAATAGAGGATATCCTTGATGATACGGACTTGAAAAAAGGAAAAAAGATTACTGAAAGTCTGATAGCCAACTCTAAGAATTACTTAGAAAATAAATACAGAAAGCAAGGTTTTCTAAATGCCAAGGTGACCATTGCCACCCAAAAAGACACATCTGGTACCAATACCGAAAACATGGTCATCAACATTAAGAAGGGTGACAAGGTAAAAATCCGGAATTTTATTTTTGAAGGAAGGGAAAAGCTTAAAGAGGGGAAGCTACTTGGGGCCATGAAACAAACCAAGGAAAAACGCCTATGGCGCTTTTGGAAAAAATCGAAATTCATCAAAAATGATTATCAAGATGACTTAGGACTGCTAGTCGATGAATACGCTGAAAACGGATATCGAGATGCACGGATAATTTCCGATTCGATCATTAAGGTAGATGACAATAATATCGATATCAAGTTAAAATTAGAGGAAGGGGATCGTTATTACTTCGGTGAAATAGACTTTGTTGGCAATACCGTATATACCGATCGTCAGCTAAATCGTCAATTGGGTATTAAGAAGGGCGATGTGTATAATGGTGTGGAGCTTAAAAAGCGTATTGCCGATGACACCAAACCAGATGCGCAAGACATTACGAACCTTTATCAAAACCACGGATACCTTTTTTCTCAGGTGAACCCAGTTGAGGTTTCGGCTGAAAACGACACCATTAATTTTGAGATTCGCATCATTGAAGGCAAGGAGACCTTTTTAGATCATGTTACCGTTAATGGTAATGACAAGACCAATGACCATGTGATTTTTAGGGAACTTCGAACGCGCCCCGGGAATAAGTATAGCAAAGCCGATATTGTAAGAACCATTCGTGAATTACAACAATTAGGCTTTTTTGATGCAGAGCAAATACAACCAGATATCTTAAACCCTAATCCGAATACAGGTACGGTCGATGTAAATTTTGATTTGGTAGAATCTGGATCAAGTCAAATAGAACTGCAAGGAGGCTATGGCGGAGGCGGCTTTATTGGAACCTTGGGACTATCGTTCAATAATTTTTCTATTCAGAACATTTTTAAGAAAAAAGCATATAGACCTGTGCCGATGGGTGATGGGCAGACCTTTGCCTTGAGACTGCAGGCAAGTAGAACTTTCCGTGTATACAGCCTTAACTTCTCTGAGCCGTGGTTGGGAGGCAAAAAGCCTGTTCGGTTTAACTTGAACCTTTCTAGAACCCAGCAATTCGGTGTGACGCGTAACCCGAACAATGGCCGTTTCGAACCAAATAAAGATCAGCAGTTTTCGATTACAGGGCTTTCGGCCGGTATCGCAAAAAGAGCCCAGTGGCCCGACGATTTTTTTACCGTTTCCCACTCGTTAAGCTATCAATTGTATGATTTTAAGAATTATAATATCGGCCTGTTTAGCTTCGGTAACGGAAAATCGAATTCGTTTGCCTATACCTTTGGTCTAGCCCGTAATTCAATAACCGGTGGCCGTATTTTTCCGCGCGGAGGGTCTAATTTTGAATTCACTGCAAAACTCACGCCGCCATACTCTCTGATCAGTGGCAAGGATTTTAGGGAAATTCGAGATGAAAGCGACCGTTTATTAGAGGAGCTGAGCACTTCGACCGATCCCAACGAGCGGGAAGACTTGAATAGCCAACGAGAAGTTTTGGAAGAAGAAAGGTTTAAATGGCTCGAGTACTATAAGATTAAGTTTAAAGGGGATTGGTACACCACTTTGGTAGGTTCTGGAGACAAATCTTTGGTTTTAAGGGCCAATGCAGAGCTTGGTTTTCTAGGTAGTTATAATTCCGATATCGGGAATGTACCATTTGAACGCTTCTTTGTAGGTGGTGATGGTCAAGGTAATTTTACGTTGGATGGCAGGGAAGTTATTCGCCTTAGGGGATACGACAACCAAGCCCTAACTCCCATTAATCCCTTAACAGGACGGGCAGAAGGAGCTATTGTTTACAACAAATTCTCCTTGGAACTCAGATATCCACTTACTTTAAAACCTTCTGCCTCTATATACGGACTTGCTTTTTTAGAAGGAGGGAATGGTTTCAACAATTTTCAGGAGTTTAATCCGTTTGCTATTAAACGATCGGCCGGAGTTGGGGTGCGCATATTTATGCCGGCGTTTGGACTCTTAGGAATTGATTTTGGGTACGGCTTTGACGCCGACTACGTAAATCCAGGAGGAGGACCAAACGGTTTCGAAACACACTTCATTATTGGCCAACAGTTTTAACAGCACTGATTTAGGTATTGGGCTAAGATGCTAACTTATTCATTTATAAATATTTAGTATTTTTGGCACGGTATTTTCTATGGTATTAAACAACTAGTCAAATGAAGTACAAAACAAACGTTCTTGTAATATTGTTAACCGTATTTTTTGCGACCTATAGCTTTGCACAGCGTGGTGTTCGCATCGGTTACGTGGATATGGAGTATATTCTGGAAAATGTAGAAGAATATCGTGATGCAAGCTCGCAATTAGAAACCAAAGTACAGAAATGGAAGGTTCAAATTGAGCAAAAGCAAAGTGTTATTGAGCAAATGCGTAAAGATCTAATGGCCGAAAAGGTGCTCTTGACAGATGAGTTGATCGCGGAGCGCGAAGAGGAAATTCAGATATTGGAGAAAGAGCTGATAGAGTATCAACAAAACAGATTTGGCCCTCAGGGGGATCTGGTTTTGCAAAAAAGACAACTTATTCAGCCGATACAAGACCAAGTGTTCAATGAGGTACAACAGATAGGCGCCAATAAAAAATATGATTTTATTTTTGATAAATCTGCGGATGTTGTAATGTTGTATTCCCAAAAAAGACACGATATCAGTGACTTAGTTTTAAGGGGAATCGCTAGGACAAGAAAAATCAGCAAACCGAAGAAGAAGGCAGATAGAAAAATATTGGATGATTTTGACGATGGTGAGCCAGCAGAAGAAGAGCCGACCGAAGCTTTGCTAGATCGCAAAGAAAAAGCGAAAGAAGCAAAAGAAGCCCGGGCCAAAACAGCCGAAGAGAAGCGTGCAGCGCAGTTGAAGTTGAGAGAGGAGCGTAAAAAGGCATATGAGGCTCGTAGGAAAAAGCTCTTGGAAGAACGAGAAGCCAAAAAGAAAGCGAAAGAAGAAGAACGTAATAAAGATGCCGAAACAGATTCGGATGATGAAACTAAAGATTAAAACTCAAAATTTAACACTCAAATATTTTAAACTTAAATCATGAAACATTTAAAAACAATTGCAGTAGCCTTGATGATGTTCGTAACAGCTACGAGTTTTGTTAATGCCCAAAGTAAAGTAGCGCACATTGATGTAACACAACTGTTATCAGCGATGCCTGCAATGAAAACCGCAGAAGCCGAATTGAAGAAATTATCAGAACAGTATAATGCCGATATAGAAGCTTCAATGACAGAATTTCAAAACAAGGCGACCCAGTACCAAAACGAGGCCCCAGCTAAGACTAAAGAAGAGAACGAAAAGCGTGCTATCGAATTACAGGGAATCCAGAAGAATATCGGAGAAGCCAATCAAAGAGCACAGCAAGAACTTCAAAAGAAGCAGGCCGAGCTTTTCGAACCGATATCCAAAGTGGCCAAGGCGGCAATCGAAAAGGTAGCAGCCGCACAAGGTTTTGATTACGTTATCGATGCTCAAGCAGGTGGCGGACTCATAGTGTACACTGGTAAAGACCTATTGGCCGATGTTAAAAAAGAATTGAACATCGCGAACTAAGCGTCGTCAAAAATATCTTTTAAAACAAACCCCCTTGCTCGGCAAGGGGGTTTGTTTTTATAGTAGTTTTTTACGCATACTTCTCCATCGAAATTTTCGAATAAATGTCCCTTCATCGACAGTGACCAAATAAGGCGCTTTCTCGCGCCGGGCATTTAAAAACCCTTCCATATTATCGAAAAACACATCGGTTTTCCGCTGTTTTATGGCCATTTTTATAGAAGCGATAAATGTAATCCAATAGCCATAACGCATACTGTACATGGCCTTGCCCTGAAGTAAGCGCGCCTTTTGGTCATAGGCATTCCCGGTAGGGCGTAAATGCTTTACTTTTAATTTGGGATGTGTAAGAATTTCGTAATCGTGGTAACGCGCCAACAGCTCATCTAAGGTGTCCCAGCCCATTTCAGGCTTAAGTCCGCCAATAGCGGCAAAACACGCTTTTGAATAGGCTTTAAACGCGCCCCGAACGTGGTCTAGGTTCATAGGGTGGTTGCGTTCCCAATTACCGTTGGCATCTTGTTCGTAGGCGAAACCGCCAGCGATACCCACTTTTGGGTTGCCCTTGAATGCGTAGGCGATATGTTCGAAATAATTGTCGGGTAGAATACAATCGGCATCTAACTTCACTATAAATTCATAGTTGGAATCCAATAGTTCCAAACCGCTATTAAAGGCCTTTATTACCTTACTACCTGGCATATGTTCATCAGAAGAAGTTTGGTTGAGTTTTTGAAAGATGGGGCTTAGGTCCAAAAAAGTATCGATAACTTTCTCTGTGTCATCGGTAGAATTATCGTTTACGATTACAACTTTTTTCGGTAACAGGCTTTGTCTTAAAATCGAATTCAGCGTATCGGCCAAAAAAGCCTCTTCGTTATGGGCAGGAATAATAATGTGATAGTCCATAAGCGTTTGCGCAAGGTTCAAATTCTTTCGGCGTATACAATGTAATATCTGGGCGTAAAACTACGCAGCAATGGGCGTACGCCTATTTTGTTCACCGGGTTGGTCCATTTGGCATGGTCAATTATTTTCCAACCTGCCTTTTCCAATAACCAATCAAATTGCCAATCCTCGAATTCATGATAATGCCGATCCCACGGATCGGTCTTGCTTTGGTAAGCCGGCGAAAACCATAAGCGTAACGGAATACTGGCGACCAGCTTTTCGGCTTTGATTTCTCTTAGAACATTAAATGGCGCGATAAGGTGCTCAAATATTTCGAATGCGGTAACAACTGTAGCTGGCGAATTGACAACTGCTGAAAATTCGACATCAAGATCTTCCCCTGACGTATTTTCTACTCGATAACCTTTGTCTAACATGATTTCGGAAAATGGATTGGCAACTCCTAAATCAAGTATAGCTTCGGTAGTGTCAATATGTTTCTGTAGGAAAGCGAGCGTATGTTGAAAACGTTTATTTGGGAAATTTTTTTCGTACATCTATGGATCAAGGTTTAACTGCGGACTTAAAGTTCACCCTAGCTTGTACTCGGGAACAAATCTCAAACCCTATAAACGATGGCGTTCACATTCATACCGGCGCCAACACTTGCAAAGATAACAACATCACCCTTTTGAATTTCATGATTTTTCAATTCACCTTTGCAGACCATATCGAAGAGGGTAGGTATGGTGGCTACAGAGCTATTGCCCATTTCACGGATGTTCATTGGCATAATATCCAACGGCATTTCCATATCATAAAGTCCGTAGAAGCGTTTCACTATGGCTTCATCCATTTTTTCATTGGCCTGATGAATGAAAATTTTCTTTACCTCTTTGATATCTACTCCACTTTCATCTAGACAGCTTTTCATTGCTCCAGGAACATGGGTAACCGCAAATTCGTAGATTTTACGGCCATACATTTTAATATACTTGGTATCTACTTCGGTATTACTCTTATACGATTTTCCGTAGAACAGAAAGTACGCCTCGTCTAGGGCGTATGTTCCACTTGTATGGGATAGCAATTGACCGCCTTGTACATTTGCCGCTTCTATGATCGTTGCGCCGGCCCCATCTGAATATATCATTGAATCCCGATCAAAGGGATCCACAATTCGAGACAAGGTTTCTGCCCCGATGACAAGACACTTTTTTGCAATGCCGCTTTTAATGAATGCATTGGCCTGAATAACGCCTTCAATCCAGCCGGGACAACCGAAAAGTAAATCGTAAGCAACGCATTTGGGATTTTTTATTCGCAGTAAGTGTTTTACCCGGCTCGCCAAACTTGGCAGTGTATCGCCCTGTGATTGACCATGTGCAACATCACCGAAATTGTGAGCGAAAATAATATAATCGAGTTCTTCCTTATCGATTCCAGCATCTGCGATTGCCTTTTCAGCAGCTAGAAACGCAATATCGGATGCGTTTAGATTCGGTTCGGCATACCGTCGTTCAGCGATGCCGGTAATGGCCTTAAATTTTTCTATGATAACGGGATTTGGATGTTTGAATGGCGTACCGTCTGAATTTAGAAATTCGTGCTGCTCAAAGTTTTGGTTTTCTACAACAAGAGAAGGTAAATAACTTCCTGTTCCGGTAATTGCACTATCGATCATCTGAGTATGGCTTTGGTAAGGTAAACATAACCATTTCAAAGAGTGTTCCTATGCACGCATAACAAGTTTTACGATGTTCAACAAATTTCTTTGTTATACCGCTCCGATAAAAAAAGCCTCTTTACGAATGCAAAAAGGCTTTGAGAGTATTGTTTATAGGCTTTTGCTACGCTTCTGCGTAGGCTTCAATAGGTGTGCACGTACACATCAAATTACGATCGCCATATGCGTCATCAACGCGTCGAACGGCAGGCCAAAACTTATTTTCAGATACATAGGGCAGCGGAAAAGCGGCCTTTTCCCTAGAATAGGGGAAATTCCAATGATCACTTGTTGCCATGGCCAATGTATGGGGTGAATTTTTTAAAACGTTGTTCGGGTCCTCTGCGACCGCTGCATCTATTTCATGGCGAATCGATATCATGGCATCGCAAAAACGGTCGAGTTCTTCGAGATTTTCGCTTTCGGTCGGTTCAATCATCACGGTACCAGCTACAGGGAAAGAAACCGTTGGGGCATGAAATCCGTAGTCCATTAAACGTTTGGCGATATCGCCTACTTCTATGCCATTTTTCTTGAAAGGTCTACAGTCTAAGATCATTTCATGTGCAGCACGTCCATTTTCCCCAGTATAGAGAACCTCGTATTTTCCAGCGAGTCTATGCTTAATATAGTTGGCATTAAGAATAGCGATCTCTGTTGAGTGTCGAAGGCCTTGCTCCCCCAACATTTTAATATAGCCGTAGGAAATCAAACAGGCCAAGGAACTTCCCCATGGCGCTGCCGAAATAGCGGTAATCGCTTGTGCTCCCCCTGTTTCTATGACAGGATTTCCTGGAAGGAAGGGTACCAACTGCGGGGCCACACATATAGGTCCTACACCTGGTCCGCCACCGCCATGCGGAATAGCAAACGTCTTATGAAGATTTAAATGGCATACATCTGCACCAATAGTGGCCGGATTGGTGAGACCCACCTGGGCATTCATATTCGCACCGTCCATATACACTTGTCCGCCATGGTCATGTATGAGCTTGGTAATTTGTTTGATCGAGGATTCAAAAACCCCATGGGTAGAAGGGTAGGTGACCATGAGTGCAGAGAGGTTTGCCGAATGGGCAATTACTTTTTCCTCTAAATCGGCAACATCGATGTTTCCTCTTTCATCGGTCTTTGTAACTACTACCTTCATGCCTGCCATTACAGCCGAGGCCGGATTGGTACCATGGGCCGAAGCGGGTATAATACAGATATTTCGATGGCCTTCGTTGTTCGATTCATGATACGCGCGTATGGTCATAAGTCCGGCATATTCACCTTGCGCTCCTGAATTGGGTTGTAAGGAGGTGCCTGCGAAACCCGTTATTTCCGAGAGATCATCGGCAAGTTCTTTGAGGACTATTTGATATCCTTCAGCCTGGTCGATGGGTACAAACGGATGAATATTGCCCCATTGAGACCAACTTAAAGGGAGCATTTCGGTTGCCGCGTTCAACTTCATCGTACAACTGCCCAATGAAATCATAGAATGATTCAAGGCCAGATCTTTCCGCTCCAATTTTTTGATATAGCGCATCAACTCGGTCTCGGAATGATGTGAATTGAATACTTTGTTTTGCAAGAATGGAGTATTCCTTTGAACCGCATGGGGAATGGCCATAACCTTATCTGCTTCCGCATAAAAATCCTCATCTATAACCGGAGTGTCCAAAACGCGAAAGACATCGACAATCGCTACAATATCCTTGAAAGATGTGGCTTCGTTGATGGATATCGATAGGGTGGTATCATCAATATAATTAAAGTTCAGTCCTGCTTTTTCGGCCGCCACTCGAACTTTTTTGGTATCTGAAACGACCACTTTTAGCGTGTCAAAGTATGCCGAGTTAAGTTGTTCTATACTCAAGTTGCCCAGGGCCTCACTTAATATTTTGGTTTTGTTATGTACTTTTTCCGCGATGTACCGTAACCCTTTTGGACCATGATAAACCGCATACATGCCCGCCATAACTGCCAATAAAACCTGAGCTGTACAAATGTTCGAAGTTGCCTTGTCTCTTTTAATATGCTGCTCTCTGGTTTGTAGTGCCATACGCAGGGCAGGCTTGCCATCGGTATCTTTGGTTACGCCGATAATTCGCCCGGGAATATTTCTTTTATACGCTTCTTTGGTCGCAAAAAAGGCGGCATGCGGCCCGCCATAGCCCAACGGAATTCCAAAACGCTGGGTAGTTCCGACCACCACGTCTACACCGAATTCGCCTGGCGCTTTTAAAAGCACAAGGCTTAATATATCGGCAGCCACGGCAATTTTGATGTTCTTTTCTTTAGCTCTTGCAGTAAAATCGTCATAATCATGAACCTGCCCGTGCTTACCCGGGTACTGTAAAACAGCACCATAGAAATCGTCACCAAACCCAAATTTCTCGTGGTCTCCTATGACAAGTTCGATCCCTAAGGGTGTGGCACGTGTTTGTAGTAAGGATATAGTTTGCGGAAGAATTTCTTCAGAAACAAAAAACTTTACCACTTCTCCCTTTTTTTGGTCTCGACTGCGTACGTCGAAGAGCATCGTCATGGCTTCCGCAACCGCCGTGCTTTCATCGAGAAGAGAGGCATTTGCAAGCTCCATACCTGTTAGATCGGCAACTACGGTCTGAAAATTCAATAAGGCCTCAAGACGACCTTGCGCTATTTCAGCTTGGTAGGGTGTATAAGCAGTATACCATCCAGGATTTTCCAAAATATTACGTTTGATCACCGAAGGGGTAATACACTCGTGATAGCCCAAACCAATGTAGGTTTTGAACATTTTGTTCTTTTCCGACAAGGCCTGTATGTGCGCTAAGAAATCGTTCTCGCTCATGGCGTCGTTCAACTGCAGGGGTCGCTCCAATCTAATCTCACTTGGAATGGTCTCCTGTATCAATTGCTCTAGATTATCAACCTCGATGGTCTTTAACATGTGTTGTAGATCATCTTCTCGGATACCGATATGGCGTAAGGCGAAAACGTCGGTTTTCATACTGTAGATTTTATCAATAAACCCACGGGGGGTTCAAAAATTAGTTGGGCAAAATTAAGTATTAATTGACTGAAATTAGTTGCATTATCGATGAAGTACGTGAAAGTTTTTAACCAAAACCAAGTGTTATAAACACTTTGGGTATTTTTGTTCAATGAAGTGGTTGCAGCATCTTTTCGATTTTTATCTCGATGCCAGCGTACACGTGGCCTTGGCCATCTTATCTCTCTTGCTCGCTACATCGTATACCTTAAACATTCCTGTTGATTTTCATTTGGCCCTTTTTTTGTTTTTTGGATCGATAAGTTGCTACAATTTTGTGAAATACGGGGTTGAGGCCGAAAAATATCTGAAATTAACGAACAGTTACCACAAGGGGATTCAGTTATTTAGTTTTGTGACGCTATTTTTTGCCGCGTATCATGCCCATCTTATACGCAGGGAAACACTATTCGGGGTGGTTGTTTTGGTGCTTCTCACCGGACTTTACGCCCTTCCGTTGCTACCTAAATCTAGAAATCTAAGAAGTTTAGGCGGACTCAAGATTTTTATCGTAGCGGTGGTTTGGGCAGGGGCAACCGTAT
Source organism: uncultured Flavobacteriaceae bacterium (assembly GCA_938017825.1). Taxonomy (GTDB): domain Bacteria; phylum Bacteroidota; class Bacteroidia; order Flavobacteriales; family Flavobacteriaceae; genus Pelagihabitans. The sequence continues at coordinate 537 of CALIJE010000083.1, read as the reverse complement.
ACTTGCCCGTTTTGGAGGCAGATTACGAATTATCATGGGATGTGGGTATTGAGGCGGTTCAACGTGCACTGATCGTGCTCATACTTCTTGTGCCCTTTGAAATCAGAGACCTTAAATATGATGCACCCGACTTACGAACGTTGCCACAGCGTTATGGTGTGCGAAAGACCAAGTTTTTGGCAATTTTGCTGCTTATCCTCTTCTTTTTGATCACATTTTTCAAAGATGATATTATGCCATTTGAAATTTTGGAAAAAGGAATTCTTAGTCTACTGTTTTTGATAATGCTTTGGCGAACTAGGGAAGGGCAATCGAAATACTTTGCTTCTTTTTGGGTAGAGGGAATACCTGTTCTTTGGCTAGGGATGCTCTATGTGCTAAGAAATTTGTTCTAACCCTGATTTTTCAGGTTTTCCTTCATTTTCAGTTTTTGCTGGTCTGTGAGTGACTGAAGATTGGCCTTTTCACAGATAGAGGTAAGCTCGGTATTCTGTTTGGTAAACTTTGAGCAGGTCTTGCATATGAACAAATGAAAAC
>CALIJE010000082.1 GCA_938017825.1 uncultured Flavobacteriaceae bacterium | reverse complement strand
CTCAAAATGATTTGTTAACCTAACTTGGCCAAACCGAGTAATTCACTTTACTTTCCTAACTTTACGCCTATATACACCTACAATGGCCAACTCTTTTGAGCATTATCAGAAACGAAAGTTGATATCCTCTTATTTCTCGGTGGTATTGAGCATTGGTTTGGTTCTTTTTTTGTTGGGGATTTTGGGGTTCTTACTAGTGAATACCAAAAAAATGGCCGACCACTTTAAAGAGCAGATTACCATTTCTGTATTTTTAAAGGATAGCGCAAAGGAAGTAGAAATCAATCAACTTCAAAAAAGTTTGGTCATGGCCGAGTATACCAAATCGGCCACCTATGTTTCCAAAGAGGAGGCTGCCAAGGAACACAGCGAAGAAATAGGCGAAAATTTTATGGATTTTCTAGGGTACAACCCGCTTAAGAATTCGATCGATGTTAAACTAAATGCCGATTTCGTGACCTCTGAACAGCTTACCGAAATAGCGGAAAAACTCTCGGCAAAAGGTTATGTCGATGAAGTTACCTACGACAAACCGTTGGTTGGACTTCTCAACGACAATGTCAAAAAAATAGGATTTTGGATTCTTGTGGCCAGTGCAATTTTCACGTTTATCGCTGTATTGCTCATCAACAGTTCCATTCGCTTGAGTATTTATGCGAAGCGTTTTATTATTAAGACCATGCAAATGGTGGGTGCCACAAAAAGTTTTATTCGCCGGCCATTTATTCTGACCAATATTAAACTAGGCATGCTGGGAGCGATTTTGGCACTATTGGCACTCGCGGGTCTAGTGTACTATCTAAATCTAAGATTTCCCGAACTTGAACTTCTAGCCGACCCTATGCAGTTAGGGCTGATTTTCGGGGGTGTTTTTTTACTTGGAATACTCATCTCTTGGTGCAGCACTTATTTTGCGACATCTCGCTTTTTGAACCTCAGGACCGATGAGTTGTATTACTAAAGAAGTCAATCCTGCAGTCCACTAATGGTTTTTAGAAATCGTCCTTAGTTTTTCTTTTACTAAATTTGCTGCATGGCCAAAAACAAATACATCGCCGAAGACAAAAAACCCAAGCAAGAATTCATCTTTCACAAGAAGAACTATTTGTTCATGGCAATTGGCATTGCTTGTATTGCATTAGGTTTTATATTGATGAGCGGAGGAGGTAGCGATGATCCGAATGTATTTAATCCGGAAATCTATAACTTCAGAAGAATTCGCCTCGCTCCCACTTTAGTGCTGATCGGTTTGGGTATTGAGGTCTATGCCATTTTGTTGAATCCACACAAGAAGAAAAAGTAAGTTGGATATTCTAGACGCCATCATCCTTGGTATCATTCAAGGACTCACCGAATTTTTACCAGTCTCCTCTAGCGGCCACTTAGAATTGGGGAAAGCTATTTTAGGAGACAATTCTGTTCCTGAGGAAAGTCTGTTGTTTACGGTAGTACTTCACTTTGCCACGGCCCTAAGTACCATCGTTGTTTTTCGTAAGGATGTTGTGGAAATACTGCGTGGACTTTTTAGTTTTAAATGGAATGAAGAAACACAATTCTCCTTAAAGATCATTGTATCAATGTTACCTGCTGTCTTCGTTGGGCTGTTTTTCGAGGAGCAATTGGAAGCCTTTTTTGGAGGAAATATTCGTTTTGTGGGCTATATGCTTTTGATAACCGCTGTGCTCCTGTACTTTGCCGACAAGGCCAAAGACACCGAGAAAAAAGTGAGTTTCAAAAATGCATTTGTCGTCGGCGTTTCACAGGCCATAGCAATGCTACCTGGTATTTCTCGAAGTGGGGCAACGATCTCTACATCCGTATTATTGGGGGTAGATAAGACCAAGGCTGCGCGTTTTTCATTTTTGATGGTGGTGCCTTTGATTTTTGGAAAAATAGGCAAGGACATTATGGGCGGCGAACTTAGTTTTTCAGGAGACAATAACTTGGCAATGGCCGCCGGTTTCGTTGCTGCTTTCGTAGCAGGATTGGCCGCTTGTACCTGGATGATCCAATTGGTGAAAAAAAGTAAGCTATCCTATTTTGCCATCTATTGTTTCGTTGTTGGTTTAATTGCGATTGGGTACGGGTTTTGGGGTTAACGACATCCAGAACAAGGCACAATACTTCTTAAAATGGACACACGCACTAAAGAAGACTTCCTAAACGGACAATTACTCTTGGTCGACAAACCATTGGGCTGGTCGTCTTTTCAGGCGGTAAACAAACTCAAATGGGCCATCCGAAAGAAATTTGATTTAAAAAAAATCAAAATCGGTCATGCTGGCACCTTAGATCCGTTGGCAACTGGTTTACTTCTTATATGTACCGGTAAATTCACAAAAACCATAAATGAACTACAAGGTCAGGTCAAAGAATATACAGGAACCATAACGCTTGGTGCGACCACGGCATCATACGACTTGGAAACCGACATAGACCAAACCTTCCCTACCGCCCATATCACATCGGAGCTCATTCATAAAACCAGCGAGCGCTTTATTGGTCAGATTGATCAACGCCCTCCTGTTTTTTCGGCCCTTAAAAAAGATGGCAAACGTCTTTATGAATATGCCCGTGAAGGGAAGAAAGTAGAAATTAAGACCCGCCAAATAACGATTTATGAGTTCGAGATTACGGCAATAAATACCCTCGAAGTAAAATTTAGGGTCGTATGCAGCAAAGGCACCTATATACGGTCGCTAGCTCATGATTTCGGTAAAGCTTTAACTAGTGGCGCACATTTATCGGAACTGCGAAGAACCAAAATAGGTGAATACAACGTAAATAATGCCCTAGACCCCATTTGTTTTGGGGATGAATTGCTCGGAAAGGAATGATTTTTGCAAGAAATTCGAAGGTAGCCCTTCCGTTCAACGAATATTTAAAATATTTTCTTAAAATTGAGGTTATAGCAACATGAGTTTAAATCGCGGACATCTTTCGGCCTTGATCACACTCTTTTCTATGTCTATCATTGTTTTGGTGTTGTATAACATCAGTCTGGGGCAAGAAAAAGAAGAGGACGAATACATTGTAGAAATGATGCTGGCCGAGGAGGATATCGAAGAGCTCATTGAGGAAAGGGAAAAATTATTGGAAGAAGTGGCCCAGGCAGACCCGATAAAAAGCCATGCCGCGGTGAATACCACTGCCAAGCCTAGTTACGGAAATCCCGAACCCTTAAAGACGTTGGACGAGCTTTTGGCCGAAAAGGAAGCAGCCTCAGATTCGGACGAACCTTCTGATATGATGGCCGATGGGGAATATGCCGCACGAATGGCTGAATTGAAAAAGAAAAGGGAGGAAGCAAAGCAAAAATTGGGTGAGAAGGAAGCTCAAAAAGAGGAGTTTACCAACAATTTGGCGAATCGCAGAACGTCGGTTTCGTATTCATTGGTAGACCGTAATAATTACCGATTACCTCCACCAATCTACACCTGTATAGAGGGCGGGAAGGTCGTTATAAATATTCAGGTCGATAACAACGGTAAGGTAATTGATGCGCAGCTCAACCAAAAAAGTTCTGGGACCTCGAACGGATGTTTGGTCGAAAATGCAATCAGCTACGCCTTAAAAGCACGATTCAATTCTTCTAGCAAAGCAACCCAGAAAGGAACCATTACCTATCTATTCCAACAAAAGGCTCGCTAAAAGGTCCTTGAGCACACTTTGTCCTTTATCCTTATTGTACCATACTTGTAATGACTCTTTGAATTCAGGAGTTAGTTTCCCGTATTCCTTTTTTTGATTTTCAACCAACTCGGTAGCTGCGTTTGATCTCGGGCCCCACGAATCCAATACATTATTGGTTTGGTCGTCAATTGCTATTAATTTGGGGATAGACATTGCGCCATTGGTCAAAAAGCGATTCATCAATTCGATATGTTCATCCCTTAGGATAATTTGAAGTGAAATGTTAGGGTTCAATTCGGTAATCTTATGCATTACCGGAAGCGAAGGAGAGGCATCGCCACACCAACTCTCGGTCAATACCAACCACGAGATTTTTTTGTCGATAGATTTGATCAACTCTATCGTGTGTTCATTGAACTTCAAGGTCTTGTCCCATCGTTTCATTCGCCTATGGTTCAATTGGGTGTAATTGATCAGCGCTTCAGTTTGTTCGGGACCGGTTGACTTTCCCTCTGCTGCCAATTGCGCTACCAACTCCCGATATTCGCCATAAGACATTGCCCTGTCAAGACTTTCCGAAATGACTTTATTGGTTGTTCCTTCCATATAATTCTATGACTAATTTCAATAATCAAATTTGAGTCCTATTGGTAGGTTTTGGGAAACAAAACTTACAAGCTTTCAGGAATCACCGCTAAACTGTTAAAGAGCATCGCTTTGGTGTAGTAAAACTTGTTTTTAACTGCAATCTGCTTTAGTTCGGCATCAATCAACTTATTCTCACGCGAGTTTACCAAAAACAAAGAACTTTCACCAAAACTAAATTTGCGTTCCTCGGCTTTCAAAAGGGTTTCATAATTCGAAACTATTTCATCGATCAAATCATTCTGAGTATCAAATGATTCCAATTCGCTATATATGGCCAAAATCTTATTCCGTATGAATACTTCTGCGTTGTCTAATTCGTACTGTGCATCTTGCAACTTATATTTAGCCAGCTTTAGGTCACCTCGCTCCTTCCTTAAAAATAGCGGCATACGAAAACGAACTCCCCCTTTATACTCTTCAGTTTCAAAAGAATTTATACGATTTGGGGTTTCTGTCAGAAAATTATACTCTAAATCGATTTTAGGTAATAGTTTGTTGGCCTTGAGTTTTTTCTCTACTTGAAGACCATCGATTTTGTACCCCAATGATTTTAACTTAGGATGGTTTTCAATGGTAAAACTATCAAGGGGCCTACCTATTATTTCCAAGGTTGCGTCTATCTGTGATCCAATCTCGATATCTGGGACTACATTTGGTTGAATTTCAATAGGAATTTCATTATTCACCCACAAAAAATTGGATAATTGCAATGAACGCTTTGTCAGCTTTATTTTTGCTTGTTCTAAACTGAGCTTTCTGTTTTGCAGAGCGATTTTTGCCTCTACGGTATCAATAGCGGCAATATCGCCAGATTCCGCTCGTTTTTTGGTTCCTTCAAAACGTATTCTTGCATTCGTGAGGTAACTTGTATAGATCGATGTTTCTTTGAAGGCCATAACCCATTCGAAATAGGCCAAAGAAGCCTCATAGAGAATTTGGTTAACCAGCAAATCACGATCTGCTTTAGACTGTTCTCTAAAAAACTTGGCTTGTTTTAAAATGGCCATGCGTTCATTGATCCATAGGCCTTGCCCAACTGATACAGATACTCCGGCACTGAATAATCCATCAACAGGAACTGTTTCAGAAGGGTTTAGAAAGGCACCTTCGTTTCGATCAAATTTTCCTTTTAGTTCAATACCATACCATGTCGGAACTCTAAACGTCGCATTAAAGCGATCGTAGTATTCTGTATTTTTAAAACGCTTTCTATCATAATCCACCTCAATATTAGGGTCAAAGCCACCTCTAGCCTTTATCAAGTTGGCTTGCCCATTGCTTAAACTTAATTCAGCTTGTTTGGCTATTGGGTGGAATTTCTTCACATATCCCAGATACTCTTTAAAATTTAGAACCAAGGCATCCGCGTCTTGGGCAGAAACCAAGCTCATTGTAAAAAAGACGAGAAGTAAAACCGATTTTCGCATTACTATTCCTTTTTCTTTGATTTTGCAATTACAGTATCCGGCTGATAATAGTTTTGAGGAAATCCGTTCAATTGCCTCCACATCTCGTACCAAATGGGTACATCTTGCAACAACGCAATTGTCGTTGCCCCAGATCCAACACGAAGCGCTTCAGGCCACATCTGATCATCAGGATCAGGAGCGATTAAAATTCGGTACTTACCATTTTTACTTATAAAGGTCTCAATGGCAACTACCTTACCACCATAGGTTCCGTATGATAAATTTGGCCATCCGCTAAAGACAATTGCTGGCCATCCATCAAATTGGATACGCACTTTTTCACCAAGATGTAACAGCGGCAAGTCGAGCGGTTCAACAAAAGATTCTACCGCCATATCAATATCTGCCGGCATGATTCCTACTAAGGCATCCCCTGCTTTGAAAGTCTCCCCGATTCCGCCTTGGAGAGCTTTATTGATATATCCGTTTTGAGGTGCGCGAATGTAGTAAAGTTCATTTCGTATCGAATAATTGGTAAACTCGTTTTCCAATTTCGTAACCTGTGCTTCAGAATCAAATTGACTTGATTGTGCGGTATACATTTCACTTTCTGCCTTTGCAACTTTATTCGTGTATTCATTTTGAACCCGATTGATTTCTACTTGGGCATTGATAACTTCATTTCTTGAGGCAAGCAACTTATTTTCTTGAGAAATTAATTTAGCTTGCGTTTCTTGAAGTTTAAGTCTTTTGTCTTCTACATCTGTAATGGCTTTTAAACCTTCAGCTTGCAATTGGACCATACGATCATACTGCCGCAGTGCAATTTTGATATTGGTTTCAGCTGCTTCTAAATCGATGCTATCGCTTTGTACTTTTAGACCAGATTGCATTAATTTATTACGGGCCTGTCGTAACTTCAAAATGCGCTCATTTCGAAGTGCAGAAATTTGATTTTGCAAGGCTTTCACTTTGCCTTCATAGGAGCTTACCGAAGCTGTTTTTGCCCTAATTTGCTGCCCAGTTCGTTCTACCAGGTTGGGGTCAAAATATTCGTTTTTTACTTCAGAAATATGTAGAATCGTATCTCCTTTTTTAACATAGTCGCCCTCTTGTACGTACCATTGCTCAATTCTACCAGGAATAGGGGATTGAATACTTTGAGGCCTTTGATCAGGTTTGAGGGTGGTCAAATATCCCTTACCAGAAATATTCTGAGTCCAAGGTAAAAAAAGAGAAATAAGACCAATTAAAGCAAATGCCAATAAAAATCGATTAAAATGCTTGTGATGCCTTTTATGAAAAACTTTTTGAGCTGATGTATAACCACTCAAAGAAACCTTTTCATTCAATTTGTTATGTGAAATGTTCAACATCTTCTTCTAGTTTTCATTGATAATTCGGCCGTTTTCCATGGTAATTGTCCTTGAACAACTTTGGGCCCATCTCATATTCGCACTCACTACAAGCAACGCCCATCCATTACTGGGGTCAGTTAAAAAGTCCATAATTTGATCTGCTTCCTCTCGTTTAAATTGATCTAATGGATCTTTTAATATGAGTAGCTTTGGTTTTCGAACGATACTTCTTGCCAAGACAATTTTTTTCGAAACCGTATATGGTATTTGTTTGCCCTCTGGATACAGTATGGTTTGTAATCCTTGTTGCTGCTCTTTTACAAATTCAGTTAGTCCGGTTTTCTCTAGAGCCCAGTAAACTTGTTCTTGAGAAACTGTGGTGTCTCCAAATGTGATATTGTTCAATATGGTTCCCTCAAATGGTGATTCTTCCGGAAGTGATTGCCCTAAATGCGCTCTATAGTAGTTTAAATTCATACCCTTAAGGGAAACATTGTTTACATAAATTCCACCAGAATTTGGTTCTAAAATTCCCGCAATAATTCGTAGTAAAGTTGATTTGCCCGACCCACTGCTTCCATTTAAAAGAATAGTACTTTGGGGTGCTATCTTTAGGCTTACATTGTTGATTATTTTTTTATCCCTTTCCGGAACGAAGTAAGCTACTTCATCTAATTCTACAGTAAAACCTTGGTTCTCTACAAACGGTTTCTCTCCCTCCTGAGGTTCAAGGTCCTTATCAACTACCTGACCCAATTTTTCCAAAGAAGTCAATAGATCGTAAAAGGTTTCGAGACCGGTAATTAGCTTCTCCACAGAGCTAATTACCAAAAGGATGATAATTTCTGCCGCGACGAACTGACCGATGTTCATCTCTTGGTTAAGTACGAGCAAGCCCCCGATTAAAAGTAAGCCGGCCGTGACCAGAACTTTAAAGCCGATCATTTGAATAAATTGTAAAACCAGTACTTTAAAGTGGCTTTCTCTAGCGATCAGATATTCGGTCACCAATGCGTCATTCTTATCCAAGGCATGAGTTGTTTTTCCTGACAGTTTAAAACTCACGATTGAACGTGCTACTTCTTGCAACCAATGCGCAACTTTATATTTACTTTTAGATTCATCTAAACTGGTATCTAAACCTCTTTGGGCCGTAAACTTAAAGACAACATAAATCAATAAGAGAAGAAGTATTCCGTAAATAATGAAAAACGGATGATAAAAAGACAGCAAAAGCAAACCGAAAAGAATTTGTAACAATGCTGCCGGAAAATCAATTAAGATTTTAGACAAGCCTTTTTGAACGGTAAGTGTATCAAAAAAACGATTGGCCAATTCTGGCGGGTAATAGTTTCGCAGTTCGGCCATTTTTATTTTAGGAAAACGATACGCAAATTCGAATGAAGATCTGGTAAAAATCTTTTGTTGAACATGCTCTATAATTCGTATTTGCATTAACTGAAGTACGCCTCCAAAAGCCACCCCTAAAGTTACCAGGACTACAAGTACAATCCATGAGGTACTAATTTGCGCGCCTTGAATAAGGTTGATGATAGCCTGTATTCCTAAGGGGAGGGATAAGTTGACAAGACCAGCAAAAATGGCATAGTAAAATACTTGAAGTACATCCTTCTTGTCAAGTCGTAGCAAGCCTAGCAGCCGCTGCCAAGCGGTGAGTATATTTTTTTCCATGCTTAGAGGGATTAGTGAAATAGTAACCTTGAGACCAAATCTGTAAAATATGCAGTTGGATCTTGCCGTTCGTGACAATCGGTTAAGGAACTAAAGTGGTCTTTTAAAAAGTGTTGATGTAAAGAGCCTTCTAGAATAGTGCTGGCCAGACTCAAAGGATATTTATAGTCTTTGTTCACCTCGCGAATCATTTCACTAATACGCGTCACAAGTCGTTTGTAAATAACAAAATATCCATCCTTATTCTCAGAATCAACTTCTTTGGTCAAATACGATTTTGAGTATTCATTGATCACTATCTTGTTCAATACAACTTCATTGATATGCGAGAACGAAGAATCTTCGACAGTCGTTTTAGTCACAATTGCTATTGCATTTTCTAATTTGAGCCGGGCGTCTGGGATACTATTGGTTGAGAAAACAAGCTGATATTCTAACCAGCCCCAATACCATGAAGTTAAATACAGGAGTAGCTTATGCTTATTTTCAAAATAGCGATATACCGAACTTTCATTCGAACCTATCTGTTTACCTAACTTTTTAAAAGTAAAATTCTCAAAGCCCAAGTCGTTTATCATTAAGATACTGTGCTCAACGATTCGCTTGCCTAAACTGGAAGACTCTGGATCTTTCAGAAATATTTTTTCATGAATATTGATACTTACAGATTGTAGTAATCGGTCCATCGCAAAAAATTTTGAAGGCAAATTTAATAGTATTACTATTATAAACTAATTGTTTAACTATTATTTAACGAAAGTAATACTCAACTTTTAGGAGTCCCTCTAAAAAGCGCCTAAAACACCTCATATTTTAAATTATCTTTAGCTTTTCAAAAGAAAACTATGGAAAAACGAAGGTGTGGCTGGTGCAAAGGCGATGAGCTCTACGAAGCATATCATGATTTGGAGTGGGGCGTGCCTGTGAAAGATGACGAGACATTGTTCGAATTTTTGATTTTAGAAACGTTCCAGGCAGGACTAAGTTGGATTACCGTTCTAAAAAAGCGAGAAAATTTTAGAAAGGCCTTTGACCGTTTCGATTATACCAAAATCGCCAACTACGATCAAAAGAAAAAGGATGCCCTATTGCAGGATACCGGTATTATTCGAAACAAACTCAAAGTAAATGCGACCGTGACCAATGCACAGGCATATATAAAAGTACAGGAAGAATTTGGTAGTTTTAGCAACTATATTTGGGGCTTTGTAAACGGAAAGCCAATTAAGAACAAACTGAAGAACTCCAAAGACGCCCCAGCCAATACTGCGCTTTCGGATGCCATTAGTAAGGATTTAAAGAAGAGAGGGTTTAAATTTGTTGGCAGTAACGTAGTTTATGCGCATATGCAGGCCACGGGAATGGTAAATGATCACGAGGTAAATTGTTTTAGATACGACCAAGTTTGATGCTGAAGGTTTACTTAAATTATAGCGTATATGAGTAAAAAGTCGATACTGTCTTTAATTATATTGTTGCTGTGCAGTAGTTATGTATCCTTGGCACAATACAAATACGAACGTGAGTACAGAATACGAAAGGCTCAATTTCCAGAATCGGCCCTTGGGTTTCTTGAGGAAAGGATAAAAGGTGCAAGACAGATTCGCTTTTACAAAGAAACAGACAGTACCAAGGTTAGCTTCGAGGCTAAATTCAAAAAAGACCGCCTTAGATATAGTATCGAATTTGATCGGGACGGAAAACTTGAAGATGTTGAAATTCGTATCAAAGAGGTTGACATTCCGGAAGATAGCTTTGAAAAAATCACGGCCTATTTTCAAAATGAATTCAAAAAGTATCGCATTCGAAGAATGCAACAGCAATATCCATTACAGGATAACGACACGGAAGAAACCTTGAAAATCGCCTTTCAAAACCTCTTGATTCCCTGGTTGAATTACGAATTCATCGTAGAAGGGAAAAAGGAGAAAAAATTCGAACAGTATGAGGTATTGTTCGATGCTGCTGGCAATTTTTTAAAAATTCGAAAATCATTGCCCCCTAATTATGACCATGTCCTTTATTAGCCGGGCCTTTTTACCACTACTGTTTTCGATTCCGATGAGCATGTTGGGTCAGGACCAATTTACGGCCTATTTTCAACCGCAAATCGCTCTTAATTATTCTGTCAAAGACGACTACTCCCATAATTTCTCTGTGCAACAACGCAGTTTTGTTTATGACGACAACCAAATTGACGTAAAAGCTAGGCAATTGGATGTTACCCATTTTTCCAAGCTCAAGATCGCCGGAAATAAAAGCTTGGCGCTAGGTATTCAATATCGATTTAGAAATGGAATTGAAGCCAACAAAGGTGATGAACTGCGTTTAACACAGCAATATAGTAGCACATTTAAACCATTCAAGGTTCGGTATGGCCATCGTCTACGTTCAGAACAACGCATTAGCACAAATTTTACCACGTACCGTTTACGATATCGGTTTGCCTTCGACTTACCCTTAAATGGCGACCATTTAGACATTGGTGAAGCATATTTCGTAGGTAGTTTGGAAAGTCTCTTAAGTATGGCGCGCTCAACGACGCCTCAATACGATCAACGTTTTACGGTTCATTTGGGGTGGCTATTTACTGAAAAAATGAAGTTGCAGACGGGATTGGAATATCGATTTGAAGACTATACACACCGAACTCAGCATATATTTATGGTGTTAACTTCGTTGGTTTTTTCGCTCTAACAAGTTCATAAAATCGTTCCGAGAAATTTCTTCAGCTCCAAGGCTTGCCAAATGGTCTGTATATAATTGACAATCGATTATTGTATAGTTCTTTTTATGTAATTCCTCTGCCATTGTGATGAATGCAAATTTGGAGGCATTGCTGACAGTACTGAACATGCTCTCACCGCAAAAAACGTGTCCCATATCCAAACCATAAAGTCCGCCGACCAAATGATCATTTTCCCAAACTTCATATGATTGGGCAATACCTTTATCATGTAACCGCATGTATGCCTCTTTCATATCATTGGTAATCCAAGTTCCTTGCTGCCCAAGTCTTTTAACGGTAGCGCACTTATCGATTACCTCCTTAAAACAAGTATTCTTGGTAAGCGTAAAGCGCTTACTTCTGAGAACCTTTTTCATACTCTTTGAGACCTTTATTTTGTTTGGAAACAAAACCATTCTAGGATCAGGGCTCCACCATAATATCAACGCATCCTCATTGAACCAAGGGAAAATACCATTCTGATAGGCCAGTAATAAGCGCTCAGGGGTAAGATCGCCCCCAACGGCTAAAAGACCTTCTGAATTTGCATTTTCCACAGGCGGAAATTGCAAACGCTCTGAAAGAAAAAACATAGAATGATGCGAATTGTCTTTTTTCAAGATCTTACTTTTTTCAAGGTATTGACTCTTTAGAGAATCAATAATCCGATAATATAAACAACACTCCCTGCCAACATAAAGATAAGGGTATAAGGCAAAATTTCTTTGGCCTTTAGTTTGGTTATGCCCAATAAGGGCAGCGCCCAGAAAGGCTGAAGCATATTTGTTATTTGGTCACCATATGCCAACGCCATTACGGCTTTTGACAGGGGTACATTCAACTGCATGGCCGATTCCAATACCATTGGCCCTTGTACCGCCCATTGACCACCACCGCTAGGAACAAAGACATTGACCAAACCTGCACTGAAAAAGGTATAAATAGGCATGGTGGTCGCAGTAGATATGGAAACAAAAAAGTCAGAGATACCATTGATCATTCCACTGCTACCCATAATTCCCATTATACCAAAGTATAGGGGGAATTGAATTAAAATACCTGAAGTATCCCCGATGGCCGACTCCACAGCCAGCAAAAAACGCTTAAAACTGCCGTGCATTATCAAGGCCAAGCCCAACATAAAAAAATTGAGCATATTGGGCGTAATGTTCAACTCGGTCAAAAGGGACGAATATTGAAATGCAAAAGCAAATAGTATCAGTAAGCCGAAACCAATGGCCAGGAACTTTGAGTAATCCAATTTTTCGGCGCCATTCAGCGTTGCCTCATCATCGGTCTTAAATGCATAAGTATTCAAATTCATTTTGGTTGGTTTTGCCTTTTGTCCAAGACGATAGGCAAGGAGCGAGATGATCAATAGCACCAGACCAAAAATCAACAAATTCGCCCCACTGAAAATGGTACTGGCAGAACTGATCATATCTGGTAATTCCGCTAGTTCGTCAGCTTGTAGTACACCAGCCATCAAGCTTTTAAGATGACCTGTTTCTGCAACCTTTAAGGGTGCAGATCCACTTACTCCGCCATGCCAGACCATGAGTCCAACATATCCTGCAGCTCCAACCAATGGGTAATTGATCGGGATGTTATTTTGTTGGGCGTATTCTCCTACTTTACGAGCCAAGATAGCTCCGAAAATAAGGCCTAACCCCCAATTAAAAAAAGCCACCAGCATAGTGGGTAAAGCAACTAAAAGCGCAGCATTGGCAGAGTTTGTAACGAATTTTACAATTCTCATGATCAAGAGTTCAATTGGTTTACTCAATACCAAAACATGACCCAATACTAGAATCAGCATCATTTGATACCCAAAAACCAAAAGCCCGTTATTCCATATACCAGCCTCCCAATAGGATAAAATCGCAATGAAATGATTTTTATCTGAGGTGTTTTCTGTGAAGAGTAGCGCCAAAAACATAGTAACCAATGTCAATAGCACTGCAATGGTAAATGGTGAAGGCAAATATTTACGGAAGAGATCTGTTATTGCCTTGGTAAGATTCATATGAACAAGGTAACAAATGAGGCGGAAATAAAAAATCAAAGACCTATTCTGACTTTTTCAGGATAGGTCTTTGACAAACCAAACGCTTGAATTAAAAATTACAAGGGTCTGGAAGAAAGAATTAAAAGGGCAAATCGTCGTGATCTTCTTCATTTAGATTATCTGCAGGCTCGAAAGCCTCCACTGGTGGCGCTGGAGGAATTTGACCAGCCTCGGCTGGCTGCAAGTTTTCGATACGCCATCCTTGAATAGAGTTGAAATACTTTACCTCGCCCTGAGGGTTCGTCCATTCGCGACCACGAAGATTAATATTGATCTTAACAGATTGTCCTACTTGGTAACTGTTCAGCAAATCGGTCTTGTCTTGTACAAACTCGACCATGATATGCTGTGGGTACTGTTCTTCTGTCGTAACAACAATTTCCCTTTTTCTAAAACCATTGTTACCAAAGGTCTGGGTTTCCCCGATCATCTTTACTTTTCCTTGAATTTCCATGACTATGAATTATATGTGAACTACTTATTAATGGCCTAAATGTAGTTTTAATCACCATAGCTACCTAGAAAAATCAACACAAGTTATCAAAGATTTTCAGCACTATATTTTGTAGTAAAATTTAAAGCCCAAAGACGGATTGAACATTACATCCCTTCCTTCTGGAAATTGGGGTGGCGTAAACCATTCTCGAAAATAGTCTATCATTACAGGGTCTACAACATTGCTATATTCATTGGTCCTGACTCGAAATCCGAAACCACCATAGAAATTGAAGCCAAGGTTTTTTCCAATGTCCAAAAATAGGCCGAATTTTAGATGTAGTCCGTATTTGATGCGCTCATAATCGGCCCTTGAATACCCTATGCTACCACCACTTTCCAAATCATAATTATTGTCGGTGAACACGTTGTTTTGCATTATATAAAAGAATTCGGCAGACAGATACTTGATGGTCTTTGCTTCAGGGTTAAATACTCGATAAAGCTCTGGCCGTATTTCCCATAGACGATATGCCTCCCCTAAATTTCTATCAAGTGCCATCCCTAGAGAACCATAGCCAATATCCGCACCAATTTTCCATTTGTTATTAAGGTTTTGCACATAGCCAGCCCGTACTCTTGGAAAGTAAACATCGAGAAAGGACAACGGACTAAAACTAACATAAGAATTCGCATTCTCGAATGAAGATGTTTCCGAGTTCTGTGAAAAGAGAAATTGACCCGAAATAAAAATAAGTATAAGGAATAGGTGAGAGGATTTCATTTATATAATTTTTTTTGGATGTTGAACACCATCCAAAAAACAACTAGCTCTTTGGAAACCCTACTATGTAAGTCCCGAGCTTTTTACCGTTTGCCTTTGTCGCTTGGTCATATTCCCATACATAGTTTTCATCGCGCAGGTCTGGCAGTAATTCTTCAATATCTTTAAGTGCATACATTCTAGGTAGTGATGCTTGCCCGTCCCAAGCATAACAAATAGGAATTATAGGAATCAAATAGGTAAAAACCAACTGTTGCCAGGTCATAGGTCTTACAAAAGGTGTCATACATAAAACCATAAGCATAACAATAATCAATGAAAGCGGGAGTAACAACCACCATATTAATATAGGTATCTTATTCTCCGCCATCTCATAGATTAGAAGGGGCTGCGCATTTTCTTGGGCAGACAATAAAATACGTTTAGCATCAACAGGCCGCATATGGTGAAAACTATTTACCATGGTTTTGAGACCGCCAGGCGCTGAAGCAATATTGGTAGCATCAACCGCCATTTCATTATACCGAATCTTGTCGTTACCATCGGTATTGAATTTTTTGACGAGCTCTTCGTTAGGGTATAAATCTGTCATCAGAAGAACAATATCCTCAAAGCCAGCTATACGATGTAGTGACTCTATTGCCAATGGCATTACACCTCCTGAACCAGAGCCTAAATCAACTATTTTCTTGGCCGATGTTTTTTGAAGTACATCTGCGATCAAGGTCGCCAAAACCTTGTCGATTCCCATCATTTTTTGAAGAATCACGATGAGGTTGGTCATACAGGTTCTCAACCAACTTGGAAACCAACTAAAGTCCTCGAATTCAAAAAGTTGTACCCTCTTCATATGTTGCCTAAAATTAAGAAAAAATCTTTTGGGGTACTCGCAAAAAGAACCCTGGGAAGATTTAGGTCAATTTGGAGTATATTTGGAAAACTACCGCCAATTTTCGAATGAATTTCAACCCAAAGAACAAAGCTTCCAAGATTACCTTATTGATAACTTCATTCGTTATCGTAAGTCTTATTTTATGGAATACAAACAGCTTTTTTCAAACTTTTAAAAAGGAAGAACGGCACAAGATGGAAATCTGGGCCACCGCGCAAAAAGTCCTCTTACAGGCCAGTCTAGACGAAGATCCCGGGGAATTGCCCATAACGGTATTTCAAAATAATTCTACCACGCCCATGATTCTTGTAAATCTAGATGGGTCGATAAGCAATACCAACAATATTCCCAAAGAACTAACCAAGGACTCATTGTATCTGCAAAAAAAAATGCGACAGTTTCAAAGAGAAAATCAACCTATTAAAATAGAAGATAAAGGAGATCATTTACAGACCCTTTATTATGGCAACTCTGAAGTGCTCAACAAGCTAAAGTACTATCCTTTGGCTCTATTGTTGATCATCCTTCTCTTTGCAACCGTAATTTATTTTTTCTTCAAGACGAACAAAGCCTCAGAACAGAACAAGCTTTGGGCGGGCATGGCCAAGGAGACTGCCCATCAAATCGGCACGCCATTATCCTCACTATTAGGATGGAACCAACTACTGAAAACAGAAAATATAAACCCGGAGATTACCCGGGAAATCGAAAAGGATATTTCTCGTTTGGAAACCATTACGGAACGTTTTTCCAAAATTGGATCCTTGCCAAATTTGTCGAAACATGATGTGGTTCTTGAAACCAAAAACGCTTTTGAGTATTTGAAGCTACGCAGTTCCAAATTGGTCCATTTTTCCTTTACATCACAGATTAAATCTGCAGAGGTGCTATTGAACCCCTCGCTCTACCAATGGACCATAGAAAACCTTGTCAAAAACGGCATCGATGCTATGAAAGGTAAAGGTAATATCAGTATTGAAATCCTAAAGGACGGTAATTATATAAATATACTGGTAGGCGACAGTGGCCACGGAATTCCGAAGAGCAATTTCAATACGATATTCAATCCTGGTGTAACTTCTAAAAAACGAGGTTGGGGTCTTGGGCTGAGCTTGGTAAAGCGAATCGTAGAAGAATACCACCAGGGAAAAGTCAAGGTACAATCTTCCAGCAAGCAGGGAACGATCATGCAAATTTCTTTGAAGAGTACCGAACTTGTTTAACCCAGCACATTTCATAAATTTGTAGTCTAATTCAACTGCTACCAAAAAAAATGGCCACCGACAAATTAGAAGTAATCAAAGAGGCTACCCTAAAGAGCAACTGCCCTGAATGCTTTAATCAAAACTTAAAGCTCACCTTCTATCAAAAACACCGATATGGCCAACTTTTTCACCGCACCACTAACGAGGTAACGAACCAAATAGTCTGCGATAAATGTGGTTCTGATATTTATCCGGCCAAGTGGACCGACGATATTGATCGACTTTTTGAGTACTACAAAAAGATGGTAACCCCCGAAAAGGCCTCTACTAAGTTCACCGGCCTTTTTTATGGTCTAATCGCTTTTATCAGTGCCCTAATCGGGGTAGCTGTATATCTAATTTCAAAGGGCATTATTGAATTGCCGCTGTAATACTTGCAGCTATTTCTTCGAATTCTGCAGCTGTCAATTGTACTTTGTGCTGAAACGTGGCGTCTTTCATTTCGTTCAACGGAATTAAATGTACGTGTACATGGGGCACTTCCAATCCGATAACGGTGACCCCAACTCTTTCGCATTCTATTACCGCATCTATTGCCTTTGCGATCTTACGCGAAAAAAGCATTAAACCGGCATAGATGGTCTCATCGAGATCTGTGATTTTGTCAACTTCCTTCTTTGGAATACAGAGGGTATGCCCTTTAGAATTTGGGTTGATGTCTAGAAATGCAAAGTAGTTCTCGTCCTCTGCGACTTTGTAACAGGGTATTTCCCCATTAATGATTTTTGAAAAAATGGTTGGCATGGTTTGAAGTTCGGTTTGAACCAAATATACATAAAACCAAATTTCAATAATACACCGCTTATGAACTCGCTCTAAATCTCATATAGGAAAAGATGATCGGCACCAAGACCAAGATGGCGATACCTACCATAAAAACCAAATGTGCTGTTTCGAGGGGCAGGAACAGCACCAGCAAAGTCATGAGCAACCCTCCCAAAAACCACAGCTTACCACCTAGATGGTGCGTTTGTTTCCAAATAGCTTCGTTTTCCAATGTCCAGGGGGTTCTAATACCAATAAAATAATTCGGCTTGAGGGCAGGAAAATAATTTCCTATGCCCACAATCATAAACCCTAACAGCACATAGACTATTTTCATATTGTAGTCTGACGCAGATTGCACGAAATACAAAATAAAAACAGCCAATAGCGACATCAAAAAGACCATAAAGAATTTTAAATGATAAAACTTATTTCCCATTTTTTCAACCTTCTTTTTTGGGTCGATAAGGGGTATTATTTGAAAAAGAACATAGGTCAGCACAGGTAACAAAAACAGTAGCAGTATAAGTTGATCTTTACTTCCATAGCCATCTATCTCTCCCTTAATATTCCAATGAATAGGTACTTCCGTGGGCAAGGAATTCCAGATATAAGCCAGATACGCAAAAGGCAAAGTAACCAATGCCATAAGCGGGATTTCTTGTTTTAGATTATACTTCATTTGTTCAATTTTTTAAGTTCAAAATCCATTTAAAAATATCGTCGACTATTGTAGTATTGATACTGTAAGTAATAAATTGACCTTTTTTCTCGTAGGTCACCAAATCAGCTCTCTTCAAAATATCTAAATGATGCGAAATGCTTGGTTTTGAAATATTAAACCTATCAGCTATTTCGCCAGCAGTCAAATCTCTTTCCTTTAACATCATTAATATTTCCCTGCGTGTACTGTCGTTTAACGCTTTGAATATATTATTCATTTTTAATTAGATATTTGTCTAAATATATAATTATTAATTGAAATGGCAAAAAAAAGCCCAACGTTTTAGGTTGGGCCAAATACGAGCTGATTTTTGTTTTAGGATCTTGTAATCTCTAGTATATCAAATTTTATGGTGCCGTTGGGCACAGTAATTTCCGCTACATCACCCACTTCTTTTCCCAACAATCCCTTACCAATAGGAGAGCTCACCGAAATTTTCCCTGACTTAAGATCAGCTTCACTTTCAGCAACAAGCGTATATGACATTTCCATTCCGTTTTGCTGATTCCTCAATTTAACGGTGGAAAGCACCAATACTTTAGAAGTATCTAATTGTGATTCATCAATCAAACGAGCATTAGATAAGGTCTCCTCCATTTTGGAAATACGCATTTCGAGAAGACCTTGTGCCTCTTTGGCCGCATCATATTCGGCATTTTCGGAAAGGTCGCCCTTGTCGCGTGCCTCCGCAATTGCTTGAGACGCCTTAGGGCGTTCTACATCCCTAAGATGGTCTAGTTCTTCCCTTAGTTTTTTTAAACCTTCTTCGGTATAGTATGATACGTTACTCATAATTTCTTCGTTTTAATAGAAAAGGGCTATTCTAGCAAACTGCGCAGACTATACATTTACTGTCATTATTGCATTGCTTGAATGCCAGACATTCGAATAACAAAAATCCTCTGAATGCGCCACGGATAGTGTGGTTTTTAGAGAGGATTTCATACAAATATACATATTTTTTGCTCATTTTTGCTGAAATAAACGTATTCACATAACATTGGATGACACGCATTTTCGGACTTGTTTTATTGCTCTTTTTACTCTCATGTGATGATGATCGTGGCAAACGAAATCCGTATCTACTCGAAGTAGGGTTTCGCTTTGATATGAACCTCAATTTACCATTGTATAGCCCCTTAACCAATACTGGGAACGCCGTTTATATTGGAGCTAGCGGTGTTGGTACACGAGGTATTTTTGTCATGAATGTAGGTTTCGACCAATTTCGTGCTTTTGAGGCCAGTTGCCCTAACCACCTCCCAAATGAGTGTTCGACCATGCTACTAAATGGCCAGACCGCTGTTTGTCAATGCGAAGACTTTGAATACAGTTTATTTACCGGACAGCAATTCTCCCCTCCTCAGGATGGGACGCGTTATTACAATATGCTCGAGTATAACACCAGATTTAATGGGGGGATCGTTGTGATTAGCAACTAAAAAAGACCGAGCCCTTACAAACTATTGACTTTTCGAAGTGCCAAGGAAGGTGCAATTCTAGATAAAGTTTTCACCTTTTCTTTATGGACTTTTTTGACACCAGGCTACTAAGTTTTCCTGATGCACTTTGGGCACTGCAACGACAGACTGAACAAAATTTAGAAGTGTTAGATTCAATTAGAACCGATTATAGTGTTTTGGTGCCCCAATTCAAGACTCAAGTATAGTTTTCCACCTGTTGGATTCTGCAAACTCTTTGATGGTGTTATTTAGCTTTTCCAAAAAGGATTCCATATAGCCTCTTAAGAACAGCCAATCAGCAAAGCTCCCAAAAATGCCCAATGGGGATTTGTAATCAAAGACATCTTTCATTACCGTTATGCCGCCTTTTTCCTCGAAAATGTGTTCATGCTTAAAATACGAAAAGATACCTTCAACCATTTCATCCGTAAAAAAGAAAGGTGATTCAAACGCTGTGATTTTTGAAGTGAGTTTGTGCCAAAAACCAAAGTGCCTTGCTTTCCAGGTAACGGTTTCATTCATTGAAATGAGTCCACTGGTCTTACCTGCAATTGCTTCTTCCATGGTATGAGCCGTAGAAACTTTATGCAGATCAATACTTCGGGCCAAGTCAAAAACAGTTTGTACGTCAGCTTTGATTTGAGTTTCAAGATAAATTTTTGGCATTCCTAAAATTAGCCATTAAAAACGAACTGTTGCACCCAACAAAAAGTTTGTGCCTGCCTGTGGGTAAAAGCCTGCCCCTTCAATGGTCGTGACCGTACCAGGATTCGAAAAATCATCATCAAAGGTGAAGAAATACCCATTCGAAACGATATCCTCGTTAAAGATGTTGTTCACCATACCCGATAGGGTAATGCTTTCTATAAATCCGTTAATTTCCCATAGGTATTGAAGGTTAAAATCGAGATGTGAATAAGCCTCTAGCACCGAGTTTTCCGAATCAATATTCCCCATATATTGCTTGCCCACATATTTTGACAAAAATGAAATCTGCAAGGTTTCCATTGGGCTATAGGTAAACCAATTGCCCACGACCAAATCAGGAGAAAAAGCAATGTTAGTATTGCCTAGGTTTTGTAAAACTCCATCACGCTGAAAAACAAAATCCCTGTTCTTGTTGGTGCTCAGTGCAACATTTGGACGCCAAGTGAATTTTTCATCAAATCTTATTGCTGCATCAACTTCCAAGCCCATGCGATAACTATCTCCAACATTGGCCCGTAATGGTGCACCTACATCGTTCAATTCCCCGGTAAGAACCAATTGGTCTTTGTACCCCATGTAATAGCCATTCGCATTCAAGGTAATCCATGGTGCTACATAGCGCCATCCGAGCTCTATATCGCTTAAACGTTCGGGCTTCGGGTTTCCATTTTCATAATCATTTCGATTCGGCTCACGATTGGCAATGGCAAAGCTCAGATACAGATTACTCTTTGCATTTAGATTATAGGTAACCCCTGCTTTAGGGTTAAAGAAATTAAAGGTATCATCTACCAAGCCTGTATCATCACCATTGGCTTGATAGCCAACAGTTCGGTACTGCAAATCCCCATAAAAATTTAGCCTATCGGAAAGAGCATAATTAGCCTTCGCGTAAATATTTAGATCGGTCTTGGTTGAAACATCATCATAATAGCGATCTCGAATATTGCTTTCGCCTGCGAATCGCGCCCAAATTACCTCACCAAAGTGACCCCCTTCGTATTTATTATACCCGCCTCCCAGAATCAGGTTCAATTTATCAGCGCTGTAATTGGCCGAAAAGACAGCCCCGTAAAAATCATTGTCGAGCCAACGGCGACGAATAAGGTCTGTTGTAGATACTTCTGCCCCGTCGACCATTATTGGTGTAAAACCATAGGTAGCAAAATCGTCGTCCTCTCTGAACTGTTCGAAGTAGCCGCGGCCATGTGTATAATGAAGGGCAAGGTTACTGCTCCAGTTGGTATTCCATCGTTCATACCAAAGAAGTTGTGCATGATCTTGCTTGTAATTGTCTACTTCATTGTCATAAAATTGTGTAGCTCCGTTTTCATCAGTATAAATTCCTGACGGATTGAATGTCCTATCGGTGTCCAAAGTGGCTTTGTCAATACCGTACCAAGCCTGATATGTTATCTCATGTCCTCCAAACAAGAGGGCCTTAATTAAAGTGTTGTCATCTTTATAGGCACCCTGCAAGAAGTAAGAATCCAATTCTGAAGAGGCCCTATCAATATATCCATCAGATGTAATTCGTGACAGTCGCCCAGATATCTCTACATGATCGTTCAATAATCCCGTACTGAATTTTATATTGTTTCGAAGCGTATTAAAGCTACCTGCCGAAGATGAGATTTGAGCATATGCCTCTTCTGAAACGGCGTCGGTCAAAATATTTAGGCTAGCACCAAAAGCTCCTGCTCCATTCGTAGAGGTTCCCACCCCACGCTGTAATTGTAAATTTTCGGTAGACGAGGCGAAATCGGGCATATTTACCCAAAAAGTGCCATGAGATTCTGAATCGTTATACGGTATGCCATTAATGGTGACATTCACCCGTGTGGCATCACTACCACGAACACGAATACCAGTATACCCTACCCCGGCCCCCGCATCGGAAGTGGTCACAACAGATGGTAGAAAGTTCATGAGAATTGGGATGTCTTGCCCAAGATTTCGAGGTCTGATTTGTTCTTTGGTGAAATTTGAGAAGGTAACAGGTGATTCTTTGTTCGCCCGTATTGCCGAGACAAATACTTCATCTAGGACGACCTTTTTTCCTTCTAAGGAATCTATTTGTTGCTCTTGCGCTTGAGAAGCTAAGCTGAACCCAAGCAGAAATAAAATTACACAGATTGCTTTCATCCGTAAAAATGTTTACGAATAAAAGGGGCGATTATTCTAAATTAAAATTGATTTTCATGGTTATCCGAAACTATTTCAGCAACCAGCGAATTACCTAATGGCGACATCGGCCTCCCTTGGCGGCATTACCCGCCCAGGTTCATTGGGTATAATCTCAGCCTGATTCAACAAGCACCCCTTTGAGATAGGACAAAGGTAAGACGCATGCCTTAGATATCCATATAAAAATTTAACAAATATTAATCGCTTTGATAAACAATATAGGCCCCTTGCACGTATCTATACTAGCCACCTTGTAGAATCGTCATGGAAAAAGATTCAAAGAAAAAATTTACGTTCAAAATAATGTTAAGCTATCTGTTGCTGGCAGCTTTGGCCCTTACTGCAGGATACTTTATTTATGGAGAAGTAAAAGGTTTTTTGAATGATGATACATCTGATGACACGGACCGTAAATTACTGAAAACCGGAAACCTTGTCACCCAATTATACCAAGCCGAAAGTTTATCTAAATTAGCCTTGCAAAGCGGTCAACAAAATAACTTTGATGCCTATTCGGCCAAAATAGACTCCCTTGTACTCGAAATTGATACACTGAAGCAGCTATCGGCCGCCGACAATCAAATTAGTCTACTTGATAGTGTACAGGTGCTTTTAAGGCAAAAGGTAGCCAATAGTAATGAGTTGCGAAATCTTCTGTCGAATACGGAAACGAACACTGCAATAGATAAGGCTTTAAAAGAATTCCGAAAGCTCGAATCTTCTTTTGGGAAATTGACCATATATAATTTTGAGCCCGAGCCCGAAAAACTTTCTCCGTATAAACGAAAAGTACTAAAAGACTGGGTCGCGTACCTCAATGAAAATATTCCGAAGGACAGTGCTTCCGTTCCAGATTCGGAGAAAGTCGATTCTGTTTTAAATGCCTCTAAGGCCTTATTGGCCCAGATAAAGCGAAACGACGCAAAGACACAACGCTTTTTATCGTCCAAGGAGCAAGAAATCAATCAAAATGACCTACAACTCTCTCAAAAATTGCAAACAATCATTGCGGTAATTGAACAAGAAGTAATATTAAAAAGTTATACACAGAATCTCGAACGAAAGGCTGTTCTTAAAAGAAGTATGCGCTTGGCCGGTGGGGCCGCTATACTTGGTTTTCTGGTTGTAGCCCTTTTCACTTTTTTGATCAATAGGGATTTTTGGCGAATTCAATCATATCGACAGCGCTTAGAAAAGGAAAAGAAATTTTCTGAATCACTGCTAAAAAGTAGGGAACAGCTAATTACTACCGTAAGTCATGATTTGCGCACTCCACTGAATACGATTAGTGGCTATACCGAGTTGATGGAAGGCACCTCATTGAATGATAAACAAAGACAATACTTAAAAAGCGTGAGGTCTTCTTCAGAATATGTCGGCAATCTCGTGAATGATCTACTCGACTTTTCGAAACTGGAAGCCGGTAAACTACATATCGAAAATGTACCTTTTGTATTCGCTAATCTTGTTCAGGAGACAGCTGAAAACCTTCATGAACTAAATGCGCACAAGGGTGTGCAGCTCTATTTGGAAATAGACGAACTATTACAGACCCATGTAATCGGTGATCCTTTTAGGATAAAGCAAATACTAGCTAATCTTATCGGAAACGCCTTCAAATTTACCGATAAGGGATTTGTTAGAATCGTAGCCAAAGCCGTCAAAAAAGGTACTACACTAACCGCTCAAGTAGCGGTGCAAGATACCGGCATTGGAATCGCAAAAGATAAGCAGCGAATAATATTCAAAGAATTCGCTCAAGCCGAAACAAGTACCGAGAAACGATTTGGAGGGTACGGCCTGGGCCTTACAATCTCAAAAAAAATCACACAATTGCTTCATGGCAATCTAAAAGTAAAGAGCGAGGTAGCTAAAGGAAGTATATTTTCGTTGGAAATACCACTTCAGATTACCACCGCCCCAATAAAAAAAGAACACAATGGCCAATACCTTGAAAAGAAGCTTCGAATCTTGATCATTGATGATGATACTGCTTTATTAAGAATGCTCAAAGAGCTTATGGCAACCATGGGAATTACAGCGCATATTTTCTCAAATTTCTTGAAAATCGAAAAAAGAGGGCATTTGGATTATGATTTGGTTTTGACAGACATTCAAATGCCTCAAATTACGGGCTTCGATGTTTTGAAAAGATTAAATTCTGGAGCGTATACCCACTATAAAAAACAACCAATCATAGCCATGACCGGTAGGCGTGATCTTGAAATGGCCGCCTATATGAAAGTGGGGTTCGATCAGATTCTACAAAAGCCTTTTTCCAAAAAAGAACTTCTCGCCATGTTAAGGCTTTTAGGGCTAACAACTAAACTAAGTGCTCCCGATGAAGATGAAGCCTTGAATGCTCCGAGCAACAAAAAATCGGTTTATAGCATCGAACTAATTCAATCGTTTTTAGGTGATAACACAGAAGCCATCAATGAAGTGCTGCGAACCTTTATTTCTGATACTGATCTAAATCGGGCGGCGCTCCAAGAAGCCATATCCCAAAAAAACTATATCGACCTCAATAGAATTGCACATCGTATGTTACCCATGTTTAGGCAGTTGAAGGTTATCTGTGTTCCTGTTCTTGAGGCCATGGAAATAGCAGATGCCGAATCCATGACTCTAAATGATATGAACAACGCTTTTACGAAAGTTAATGCGGCAATTGAAGAATTAATGGTTGCTTTGGAGGAACGTTTGTCTACACGTCCAACTTATAGTGGTTAATTCGGTTGTAAAGTGTTTTTCGTGTGACTTGTAATAGCTTGGCCGCTTCGGATTTATTGTAATTCGTTCGCTTTAGTGCCTTTATAATTCGATCTTTCTCAAATTCAGATTTGGAGAATTGTCTTTTGATAGTTTGATCCGACTTCGGACTGCCAATTTCTTTTGGTAACGCCGACAGTAACACTTCGTCTCCTGCCGTAAGTAAAACAGATCGTCTAATAACGTTTTGGAGCTCCCTTAAATTTCCTGGCCAATGGTAAATTTTGAAGGCATTCTGAACTTCTTTTGAGAATCGAGATACGTTCTTTTTCAGTTCTAAATTTGCCTTTTTCAAAAAATGATCGGCAAACAAGGGCATGTCTTGAAAGCGTTCCTGTAAAGAAGGCAATTGAATAGAAAACTCATTTAAGCGATGAAAGAGATCTTCACGGAACGTGCCTTTTGCCACCGCTTCACTTAAATCCTCGTTGGTTGCAGTTATAATACGTACATCAACGTACACCTCGGTATTGCTGCCTACTTTCTTAATTTTTCTTTCTTGTAGCGCACGTAGCAATTGAATCTGATTCTCGTAAGACAAATTCCCGACCTCATCTAAAAACAGGGTACCACCATTTGCTGCTTCAAAAGTTCCTGTTTTATCGGCTATCGCTCCAGTAAAACTCCCC
>CALIJE010000081.1 GCA_938017825.1 uncultured Flavobacteriaceae bacterium | reverse complement strand
GTATCAATAAAGTGTTTCGTATTTTTGTATGCTTATATTTTATCGCATGAAAAAAGTGGTTGTCGGACTTTCAGGTGGGGTTGACTCTAGCGTTGCGGCTTTCCTATTAAAGGAGCAAGGTTATGAGGTAATTGGTCTGTTTATGAAAAACTGGCATGACGATTCCGTTACCATTTCTGAAGAATGCCCGTGGCTCGAGGATAGCAATGATGCCTTAATTGTGGCCGAAAAATTAGGTATTCCTTTTCAAACGGTCGATTTGAGTATTGAGTATAAAGAGCGTATCGTTGATTATATGTTCAACGAATATGAAAAAGGAAGAACCCCTAATCCTGACGTGTTGTGCAATCGAGAAATTAAGTTCGATGTATTTCTTAAGATCGCCCTTCAACTTGGAGCCGATTATGTCGCTACTGGTCATTATTGCCGCAAGGCCAGTATATTAAACCCTGATGGAAGTGAGACTTTTAGACTTTTGGCTGGTGCCGACACCAACAAGGACCAGTCTTATTTTCTGTGTCAATTGTCCCAGGAGCAATTAGCAAAAACACTTTTTCCTATTGGGGAATTACAAAAACCAGAGGTTCGAAAAATTGCTGCTGAAAACGCTCTGGTTACCGCAGAAAAGAAAGACTCGCAAGGACTTTGTTTTATTGGAAAGGTGCGATTGCCGGAATTTTTACAACAAAAATTACAGCCGAAAAAGGGAATCATCGTGGAAGTTCCTTCAGACGTTTCGCAATACCAAAGAGTGCTTCCAAATTTTGAGGACAAGGAAACCGAGCTTGCTTTTCATGCTCAAAAACCAATCTATGAACCAACTGATGGCAAGGTAGTTGGGGAGCATCAGGGTGCCCATTATTTTACCAAGGGACAACGCAAGGGACTAGATGTCGGGGGAACAAAGGAACCTCTTTTCGTTATCGAAACCGATGTGGTTGATAACGTGATTTATACCGGCCAAGGAAAATCGCATCCGGGATTATACCGACGTACACTTTTTGTTAAGAACGAAGAATTGCATTGGGTAAGACCCGACCTGGCGCTGAAAATTGATCAGAACATGCAAGTGCGCGCACGAATTCGCTACAGGCAAGTATTAGAAAGTGCAACCTTGTACAAAGTTGATTCGGGGCTCTACGTCGATTTCGAAAACATGCAGTCGGCCATTATGGAAGGGCAGTTTGTCGCCTGGTATGTAGAAGATGAATTGATCGGGTCGGGCGTTATTTCTTAATTTGACCTTTCTACTTTATTAAAGATGTACACCATGAAAAACAAAATCACAACACTTTTTGGAATTCAATATCCGCTCATACAAGCCGGTATGATTTGGGCTAGCGGTTGGCGGTTGGCTTCGGCCGTATCCAATGCTGGGGGGTTGGGAATTATCGGCGCGGGAAGTATGTATCCTGAAGTGCTGCGCGAGCACATTCAAAAGTGTCAACAGGCCACCGATAAGCCCTTTGGGATTAACGTGCCCATGCTTTATCCCGATATTGATAAATTGATGTCGATCATTGTGGAAATGGGGGTCAAAATTGTTTTTACTTCCGCAGGAAATCCAAAAACATGGACAAAGCATTTGAAGGAAAATGGAATTACCGTAGTACATGTGGTCAGTAGTGTCAAGTTCGCTTTAAAGGCCCAAGAGGCTGGTGTAGATGCAATAGTCGCTGAAGGTTTTGAGGCCGGGGGCCATAATGGTAGGGATGAAACGACAACCTTTGTTTTAATCCCGGCCGTGAAACAAAAAATAAGTATTCCGATTATTGCGGCAGGCGGAATAGCAACTGGTGAGGCGATGCTCGCAGCCATGGTCTTGGGTGCTGATGCCGTGCAAGTGGGAAGCCGTTTCGTGGCTAGTAATGAAGCCTCTTCACATCGACTTTTTAAGGAAAAGGTCGTTGAAGCAGGGGAAGGCGCAACCCATTTGACCTTAAAGGAATTGGCTCCCGTTCGTTTGATCAAAAATAAATTCTATCAAGATGTTCAAAAAGCATATGCCAATGGTGCCACTAAGGATGAATTGATCGTATTATTAGGCAGGGCTAGAGCCAAAAAAGGAATGTTCGAGGGTGATATGGAAGAAGGTGAACTTGAAATTGGCCAGGTGGCCGCTCTCATTAAAGACATTAAGCCGGCGGGCCATATTGTTTCGGAATTTATTAAAGATTATAACCAAGCAAAATTTGGGGTTACTCAACTTTTTTAGCACTGGCCGATTTCATTTAGAATGGCCTTGGCACGATCCACATCCGAGGCGGACACAAATACTTCAGTCTCACTTGGCAAAGCAGTGGCAAAGCCAGCCAGCCTAGCGGAGTCGCCATGATCTTTGACTAAGGTTTTTATTCCCTCGGTATCCAATCTATTTGCTATGCCCTGAGCCTCAATAGACCCTCCAACGAATATACTCCTGTAATCAAAATCCATATATTTAATTTTATGCTTAATCACCAATTGGTGTCCATTTAATAGGTATAAAGTATAACGAATACGTTACAATAAGCCTACCATTTCTTGCAAATGCTTGTTGAAATTCTTTAACGTGCCCGCAAGTTTCTCAATTTGCTCTTGTGCTTCTTTCCAATTTTTTTCTTCAACAGCTTCCCGTACCCCAGGTAGCGTTTTTACTCCATAACCGGTGTAAAATCCAGGCGCATATATTTGATGCTTGTACCACGAACGGCGTGGTAATCCTTCTTCCGAAGTCAAGACATTTTCTGCCTTCAACAAACGCTGGTTCAAACTCTTTCGTTTTTCATTTGATAAACGTGAAATGTCTAACTTTGAGAGTGTTTCAATAGTAGTCTTCAAAGAGCCCAAAGCATTTTGTATAGGACTGAAATCGAGATACGGAATTGCGTTCTTTTTTTTCGGTTTTACAAAAGGTTTTGTCGGATCGGATGCCAGTTCATAGACATTCATATCAACCATTTTGTTGTGCTTTTCGACTTCGGAGCGCATAGTTTCACAAGATGTCATAATCTCATTCGCATAACCCGAAACCGTATTATGCCATTGTTGAAATTCTAAAGGCAGTACATCGGCATTTGCTAACCTTAATGTAATTCGGCCCGCAGTATTGGCCAACGCTACCCCGTATGCAAATCCAGGGTCTTTGAACCTTATGTAATGAGGGTAGGTGTCATATATGGTATGATATTCCCCTCCGGCATTTTCACCTCCATAGCCTAGGTTTAAAGAGGCGATGCCTGCATGTTGAATAAAGGGAGTATAGTCCGATCCCGAACCCAATGCATATAGTTCAAAGTTTTCATTACCCCCATTAACCAAATCCGCAGCAATTCTACGTTCCTTGACCGAAACGCCCCTTTGTGGGTCAATAACGCTACCTGCAACCTCACTGACCATGGCTTGCAAGGAATGAGACCCCCCAGCTCTAAAAAACCCACGCCCATTGCCATCTGTATTGATATAGGCCACAACTTTTTCTTGCAGTTCCTTTTTATGGTCTTCCACCCATTCGGTCGAACCTATTAATCCGGGTTCCTCAGCATCCCAAGCACAATACACCAAGGTGCGTTTTGGTTTGTTCCCTTTTTTGGCCAACTCCCCGACTGCCCGGGCTTCTTCCATAAGTGCGACCATTCCACTAATGGGATCGTTGGCACCATGTACCCACGCATCGTGATGATTGCCCCTCATGACCCACTGATCCGGAAATTCACTTCCTTTCATGGTGGCTATGACATTGTAGGCAGGTGTCAATTTCCAATCAAATTCTAATTTTAAGTGAACTTTTGCAGGTCCGGGACCAATGTGGTACGAAATAGGTAGCCCACCACGCCAAGAATTAGGGGCCATAGCACCATCTAAGGCAGCAAGTAACGGTTGCGCATCTTCATAGGATATAGGCAGCACTGGTATTTTAGTGATCGTAGGTGCCTCTTCGCGCTTTAGTCTTTTTGCATTCTTGGTAGCTCCGTAACCTGGGGTAAGTACATCACCGGGATACGTGGGCATATCCATTACCGAACCACGTTGCACCCCTGTTTTGTTTTTAAAGGCACCTTTGGGATACACATCGCCACGAACATAACCATCATCTTGTGGGTCGGAATAAATAATACACCCGATGGCTCCTTTTTCGGCGGCGAGCTTTGGTTTAATACCACGCCAAGAACCATAGTATTTGGCGATAACTATTTTACCTTTCACATCAATGCCCAATTTCTCTAGCTCCTCATAATCTCTAGGTACGCCATAGTTCACAAATACTAGTTCAGCTTCCACATCGCCATCTGTAGAGAAAGCGTTATAGCTGGGCAGGAGTGCATCGCCCTGAGCCGTAAACTCATCCCCCTCAACCGCCACTGCGGTTAGTTTTGCGGTATAGGTGCTAGGCTCGGTAAGTTCTAAAAGTCGCAATTTAGGATACGGAAAAAGTATATCATAGGTCTCGATTTTTGCGTCATAGCCCCATGACTGAAACTGCTTTTGAATCCATTCTGCATTTTTTCTTCCAAATTCCGTACCTACCCAATGAGGCTCTGCCGACAAACGCTGCATCCAACTGTCGAGATTATTGGAATTTAGTAGGGACTCATATGTTTTTTCGAGATTTTGTTGTGCTTTTGCATTAGTACTTGTAAAGCCGATAATGGTTTCTTGGGCATAGGAGCCTAGAAGTACAAGCATCATATAAAATGTGAATATTTTTTTGGTCATAAGGTCGTTTTTAGGAAGTAATAAGATAAGCATTTTTTGAAAAGTACTTGTTCTTTAATCGGTTTGCTTGATGATAGCTCAGTAGAGCTGGGCTATAATAAAAACTATAAGAATTGCCGAGGTACCAAGAACCAAGGTTCCTAGGGTAAGGGTTTTATATCCCTCCTTTACATTCATGCCAGTAAGTTGGGTAAATACCCAAAAAAAACTGTCGTTAGGATGAGAGACCACAACAGATCCCGCACCAATAGCCAAAACAGTCAGGGTTCTGATAAAGGGTTCATCAAGACCGAGTACTGCCATAATCGGTGCCATAATAGAAGCCGTTGTAATGAGGGCTACGGTCGAGGAGCCTTGGGCAATTTTTAAACTTGCCGCAAGTATAAATGGCAAAAGGAGTCCAATGTTATAGTCCGTAAAATTCTCGGTGATCGCATTCGCAATTCCCGAATTCTGAAGCATTTTCCCAAAAATACCACCAGCACCGGTAATCAGTAGAATAGGAGCGGCAATCTTTAGCGCGTCACCGAACCATCCGGTAGCCGAAAACACTTTGTAATCTAGTTTTTGAGGTAATAGCAGGGTGAATGCAACCCCGATTAGCAAGGCAATCACTGGAGCTCCTAAAAATGAAACGGTAGCATACAGCACATGCGACTTGAGGTCAAACTCTGGATAATCGAAGATCGACTTCGCAATAATCAATACAATCGGAACCAAGATCGCCAATAGCGAAGTTCCCAGTTTTGGAGTGCGTTCAGTTTCGGTTGATTGTTCCAATGTGATGGGTACTTTTACTTTGGAGGCAACCTTGATTGCAAAGAAGTAACAGGGTATAAGCGCGAGTAGGCTTACCAGCAGGCCCCAAAGAATGAGGCTTCCCAAATTAACGTCCAATAAGGCCGCTGCTGCAATAGGCCCAGGGGTAGGGGGTACCATTACATGTGTTGCCAAAAGCCCCAAGGCCAAGGCGACAGCAGTACCTGAAAATGCTACATTTGCCTTATGGCTCAGTGTTTTGTTCAATGAATTCATCATGATAAAAGCACTATCTACAAAAACAGGAATCGACAGCAGATAGCCGGTCAATAACATCGCCAAATGCACAAAGCGCTCGCCGACTTTTTTCAGAATCCAAGATGCTATGACCATTGCACCCCCAGATTTTTCGAGCACTGTTCCGATAACAACGCCGAAAAATATAATTAATCCTATTTTCCCCATAAGCCCTCCAAAGCCATCATTAATAGATGTCAAAATACCATCGACTGACATTCCCGTGATAAAACCGTACCCAATGGCCGCAATAAGTAAAACAAAAAATGGATGGATTTTAAAGCGGACTATTCCGATAATGATAAGGGCCAATGCCAGCAGCAATGCCAAAATATAGGTCATGACAATTCTTTTTCAGGAAGTCTGAAAATACGTAATTAATCGTGAAAAGAAAATGTGGTTTGGTTTGACCTTAGCAATTTGGCCTCTGGCTATAAACTCGAACATAATCAACCTCCATAACCGCTGGCAACTGTTCAAGATTATTGTTGGCATTATTATGGGGTTCTGTTAGGTAATCCCCACCAACGGCCATATTTAAACGAATGTAATACTCTATATTGAACGGCCCAGGATGGGTAGTCGCATTAGGTGCCCTAAAATCATTGATCGTATGATAATGCTCCCCATCAATATAGAATTTGAGCTCACCCTCATTCCATTCCACACCATATACATGCCACTGGGTGGCATCGGCGAATTCATAAGTACCTTTTTCCTGTCTTTTATTGGTCGCACTTTCTCCCCAGTGGGCATTGCCATACGACTTGGTCATGTCATGGCCTTTTATTTCGAACACATCTATTTCACCACTTTGCGGCCAATTTCCATACACTGCTTCTTGCGGACTCAACCAGAAGGCCGGCCATGTGCTATTTGAAGCAGGAACTTTTACGCGAGCTTCAAAATAACCATAAGTCCATGCTATTTTATCTTTTGTCTGAATAAAACCAGAGGTGAAGTCTGTAACGCTTTGAAAACAATCGAAGCCTGGCTCGTATTTCGCAATAATTTTTAGAGTACCCTCAGAAACGGTTGTATTTTCATCAACATAGCAATTCTGAACGTTTGAACCGTTCCACCCACCACGCTGGTAACTCCATTTGGTTTCGTCAAGTATAGCGCCCTCAAATTCGTCTTCCCAAATCAAAAAATCACAGTTTGCCGATTCTTCCTCACTGTCCTCCTCAGAATCTGTATTTTCTTCATCTTCTTCTAAACTCTCATCCTCGCTTTGGGCATTTTCTCCCGGAAGGATGTCATTGTTGTCAGAACAACAGACCATAAACGTACATAAGATCAATACGAAAAATAATCGACTGCTTTTGAAGGGGGTCAACATAGTACGGGATTTTGGCGTAGTTGCCTATACCCTATAAACGAAGGGCAAATGCTAATATTGTTGTCTTTGTGACAGTTATTTAGGGCATGTTAGGTTCACCATATAAATCGAAATCAGCAGCCTCAATAATCTTGATTTCTGCAAATTCACCTTGTTTCAGATAAAACTTGTTGGCATCGATCAGTACTTCATTGTCAACATCTGGCGAATCGAATTCGGTGCGACCAATAAAATAGTTGCCTTCTTTTCTATCGATGATACATCTAAAGGTCTTTCCGATTTTTTCTTGGTTCAGTTCCCAGGAGATTTGGGACTGCAACTCCATAATTTCATTGGCGCGTTCTTGCTTTACTTCTTCGGGAACATTATCCTCTAACTTGTAGGCGTGGGTATTCTCCTCATGACTATAGGTAAAGCAACCAAGGCGCTCGAATCGCATTGCAGCGACCCAAGTTTTCAAAGTTTCAAAATCCTCCTTGGTTTCACCAGGGTAACCTACAATCAAGGTTGTTCTTATGGCCATATTCGGCACCGTAGCCCTAAAATCATGTAGTAGTTTGGTCGTCTTTTCTTGGGTAGTTCCCCTTCGCATACT
>CALIJE010000080.1 GCA_938017825.1 uncultured Flavobacteriaceae bacterium | reverse complement strand
GCTGTTGCCATGCCGTCTTTGATTTCATAAGCAATTTTAAAGGGGCCGGTAAATATGTTTGTCTTTAGCTTGGATCCGCGATCGACCATCTGTTGATTGCTGGTTGCAGAGGCCGCCGAAAGGTCTAGTTTGATATATACTGCCTCAGGATCTTCTAAAGAAAGATCTGCAGCATATTCTGCAACCATTTGTATATTTTCATAAACAATCGATGACTGGATGTTCAAAAGCAACCTGTTCGTGGTGCTTTATTAAAATGTGGAGTGTATTATAGTTTTGTATATGTCTCTATTTGAGAATCCACTAGCCCAGGGACTGAGGGAGAATTCAAGTTGATTGTATATGTTCTGGTGTTTCACTTTTTTGTGTGTAGCGCGAAGTTGTTGTTTTTTCCCCGTGTATTTCTTTTTTATTTGCAGGGTTTTTTGTTTGGGTTATATCAAGAAAAAATACGTGGCGTAATCGCATTTAAAAACCCCATCAGCTACTGATGGGGTTTCATATGTTGAATTTGTGCTCGTTGTTTTAATCGACCTTTAGCAAATATGCATCTCTAAAGTTTTTATCCAACTTGTGTGCGCGTAATCGCTTTGTTGCATTTTCTTCGGTTCTATCCGAATCGATAAATAGATAGAACTTGTCATCACCCGCTCGCTTACCAATGGTTACGTAATAGTCCATCTTTTTCAAACGGCTTTTCTCGGCCTCAGCAGCCGATTGGCTATCGAAACTGCCCACTACAACATAGTATCTTGCCTTTAATACTGTGCTGCGGCTTGGTTCGACGGCAGTTGGCTGTTCCTCCTTTACCACCTCGGGTAGCGAACGAACTTCCTGCCCTGGTTTGTCAGCAGGTTTTGTAACTTCTTTGACTGCTACTGGTGCCACTTCTTCTTTGACTTCTGAAGTTGGCTCTGGCGTTTCCTTTTCAGGAGCTTGCACCACTATCGGTGTCGTCACTTTCGCATCTTTTGCAACTGGCTCGGGTGTTTTCACGGTCTCGATGGGTTCAACTTCTTTCTGTTCTTCTTCGACCTTGGTTACTTGCTCCGCACCAGCTTCCGGCTCAATCTTCTCTTCGATCTCAGGTTTTTGATTCTTTTTCGGTTTGATTGCCGAAATCTTTTTATTGGTCGCTTCCGCGTTTTGGATCCATTCCGATTCAACTGCTTTATCACCCTTGATCTTATAAGCAATACTCAATGCGTGAACATCTTCAAAATTTACATCCCCAAAAGATTTTTCATAGGAATAACCAATTTGCAAAGCATCGAACAATTGAACTCTCACTGCAGGATTTATAGAATAATCATTTTTATAGGACACACTTGCACTTGCCCAATCACCAATGTCGACCAACAATGCTCCTTCATAAATTGGGTCGTTGGCATAACTGAGGTATCTAACCAAAGGTGTAAGCCGCACGGCTTCGGTAATATCGAAACCATATCTGATATGTGCCGTAAAGCCCTCTTCGATCCAATACCCAACTAAATCCTCGATATTAATTCGTGCCAAAACGCTTTGAATGGGTAGCCGATTATAGTAAGCGCCTATCGTTAGATTGTTCCATTGGTAATGTGCTCCAAAACGATAATTAAACCCAATATCGCTCTCGTTGATACGTGGGACGAATTCTTCCATATTGGGAATTTCCTCGAGCGGAACCCGTTCCTGTCTTCTAGAATCAATACCCGCAGAAAAACCCAATCGAATAGCACTATTACCTTCACCCAAACTGATTTTATAGGCCGCACTGGCCATAGCAGTTGAGTAGTTATAAAAATCAAGGGCATCTTTAAAATAGTCTACCCCGAATGATAAATTTTCGGCCACAGGGAGCTGGGCGTTGATAAACTGGGAATGCTGCTTTCGCTCATCGTCGGTAAGTTGCAACATCGCCATGACCGTGACATCTTCATTTGCACCTACGAAAGAAGGGTCGTTTATATGAGGAAAGAGTAATTCTTGCCCGGGAAAAATAATTCGCTGTGCACTGATCGACAAACTGCTGATCAATACGAGTAGGGTTAAAAGTTTTTTCATGATTCGGGACATTTTCTTTTTCAATTTATCTAATGAGAATCATTTTACTTGAGGCTCCTTCATAGGTGGTAACCCGGTAAATGTATTTTCCTGTAGTTAAGATTCCATTTTCCAAGGCTTCATCTATGTTTACGATATAGGTGCCTTCTGCCATGAAACCATTCTTAAGACTTCCAAGTTGTTGCCCAACGATATTGTAAAGTTGAATATCAACGTGCATTGCCCTATTAATATTCAATACAATCGACGGCCGTTCCTCAATATCATAAATTGGCTTGTGGGAAAACAAGTCGTTCGGATCAATTGGGTCAATTGGATCTACGGGATCTACGGGGTCAGTAGGGTCTGTTGGGTCTGCACTACATTCAAATCCTAAATCAAAGTTTTGATAATTCCCGACCAGGGCATTCTGAACCTGACCTACATCCAAGCACATCCACTGCGATAGCACGGTAGCATATAACCCTCTAAAATCAGTGTTGAATTTTAGGTTGCCGTTTTTGTCTAGATCGGTAATATCAGGATATTCGCCGGCAAAACCATTGCCTTGGAGCCCTGGACCAAAAAACATTGTAGTAGAAGCTGCGCCATGATCGGTACCATTAGATCCATTCTCCATTGCTCTCCTTCCAAATTCAGAAAAAGTCATTCCCAATACGTGTTCATCATGACCTGTTTGGTTCAAATCATCAAAGAAATTCTTTACGGCTCCCGACAATTCTCCCATCAATCTCTCGTGACGGGTAATTTGATCTACATGTGTATCAAAGCCATTTAAGGTGACCATGAATACTTTTGTTCCAAGATTTCCCTTAATCAGTCTGGCAACTATGGCCAACTGTTGTGAAATCTTATCGTCGTTATATTCAACGCCATTGGTGGCGTTCATATACGCTTCATGAATTACTCCAGAATAGGCATAGGTGGCATTAGATTGCTGTCTTAAGAATTCTTTTTGAACACCTGAGTGGCAGGTCTTATCGATATTGGCCATATTAAATTGCACGCCGTTCTCAGCTATTTGCTGCAGTTGATCAGGATTGGAAACCAAAAACGAATAGGAGATATCCTCGTCGTCGAATATGAGGTTTCCGATACTGCCAATTTGAATCGCCAAAGGATCAACTGGTGGGTTGAGCAAATAATCAGGATATTTTTCGGTAAAATGCCTTCCTAAAAATCCTTCCTCGTACTGTTCAACTTTTTCCGCGGCAGCCCAAATGTCGGATGAAGTAAAATGCGATAAACTTTGATCTTGATATCCTACGCCATGTACAACTTTCATTTTTCCATCACCCCACATCGATTCCAATGGCGACATATATTGGGGAATTGAAAAATCCTCATTCAAGGCGATCAAATTGTTCTGTCTATGATAAATGTTTGGTCGATAATTTGCATAGTCATCATATTGCAACATGGGTACGATAGTATTCAAGCCATCATTACCTCCTTGCAAGCGTATCAATACCAAAATTCGATCACTATCCGCGTTATTCAGCGCGACCGCCAAGGGAGAAACCGATGAAGCTCTTAGCATGCTACCTCCAAGCAATAGACTACCACTGCCGCCAATGCCCAGCGCCTGAATAAAAGAACGACGACTCCATTGACGGTGCTCTTGATCATGCGCCGATTTTGAATTCTTGGGATGTTTATGATGTAGACTGCACATGGCTCGTTTATTTTAATTGAAATTCTGGTTGCTGAATCAGGTGAATTAAAAGGTCTCTCATTTGAAGTGGTACCGTAGGGTACTGCAAGTCCCAGGTGCCGTCCTCGAAATAGTTGGCAGGTACGTTTGATTTGAAGGTCTCAAGAGCGTTTAGGTAATCAGCACTAGCCAACAAACTTTTGGGTAAATAGGTCTCCACTATTTTAGTACAAATAACCTCCACATCATCTTCACCCGCATCATCTACAATTGCTATGGCAAGATCTCTAAACAACTCCTTATCGATTGCATTGTACACGCGTTTGATCATGAGCTCTAGATAAGACCACCTGCTTAAGAGCAAGGAAGAATTAATCCAGGTTTGATCACCTTGCCACCCGGCCACATTGGGCGGGTCAAAAAACTTTTGTCCCATATTCTCGCCCCAGAAATACAAGGCATTGGCTACATAGTCGGTACCATATTCAGGAAAGGGCATCATGAATTCGTTGTACAACGAAACGAGAAGGTCTAAAGGGCTCTTTATAATGACCGATTGTGCATTAACATCAAAAAAATGTTGGCTTTTTAAAAGTTTTCGAACTACCGGTTCTAAAACAAATCCTGAATTGATCAAGTCAGAAGCAAGTTCATTGATAATGACTTCATCTGGCAAAATAGGGTGCACGAAATAGCGATAGATCTTTTGTACGATAAAAGTTGCTATTTCATTTGAACGTTCCTCGAAGAGTATATCTATGACGTCATCATAGCCCCAATTTCCGGTTCTACCAAAAATGGTCTTGTCATCGGAATTGAAATGTATTTCTCGAAATGTGTATGGCGCACAACGATCATCGCGCAGGGTGTATCCGGTCAGTGCTTTTGCGGTTTCTTCAATATCGGTTTGCGTATACCCGATGCCCTCGCCCAAAGTAAATAGTTCATAAAGTTCTCTAGCGTAGTTTTCATTCGGACTTTGATTCCTGTTCTGATTGCCGTTCAAATAGACCAGCATGGCTGGTGTTAGGCCAATTTCATGAACAAAGGTTTTCAAGTTTCCTAAACAGTTACGCTGTAAAGTGTTAATATAATTGTACCAGTACGATGGGCAGTTATGACTCTGGTATTCGGTTACAAAATGATTGCTCCAGAACAACATTAATCTATCGCGCAGGCCATTGTTCTTTAGGGCTGTTAACATCGTATAACGCCATTCCTTTTTTAAATCGTTGTTTCCTTGATCACTATTCGTATAATTATTGGCCCAAGGAGGCTCGGCCGTTGGCGGAAGATTGAAAGCAGCATCTACAAGACTGTCAACCGCTTGTTCAGGGGTCATGGTCAAAATATTCTTGGCATCTTCGGGAGAAATGCCAAATGCAGCTCTTTTATAGAGATGATATACTTCGTTAACACCCCAGGATTGGGATGCCCCATACACCGATAAGGGTGCACTGTTGCAATTTGTGCTCATAGCGTAGGTTATTACTTCGGGACATTGGTCTAATGGCCAGTATCTTACGAACTAATAAATCGCTGAATTATTATAAATAATCGGTGAACTACACTAAAAAAGAAGGATTGAAAATTCGGCTACCAGATGCGTTTTACGCCACTTAATCGAAAATTATTTAACTCAAGTGGTGAATCGTTTGAATTTTGGACCTTAAAATCAGTAAAAAAGTCATTCGGAAAAAGCTGAGCGGTCATCACATACCGGCCTTTATCAATAAAAATCTCGATAGAAGAATGGTCTAACAACATGCGCACCTCATATTCGGTACTTGGAAGCGAAACAGGCATCTTTTGGACTTTGTGAAAGTCTTCTTGAAATGTGGTTTTTCCGGATTTTGAGCGATCTACCGTCACCATTTTTTCCAGCTCAGAAAAATGTATCGATAGCGTGTCTTTTTGGGTATTGGAAAAAGTAAGTTGAAAGTCTTTGGAAGCAGTCATAAAAAGTATTTCTGCTTGGTTTAGGTTATCTGCACTGAAGGTCTTCGCGCTCTGCGATTCTACAACAATATTCTCTGATTGCCCAGTTTCGACAATGGCATCTATACCATCTATGGGATAATTCAACACTTCATAATCCGAATCATTTTTTTGCAATGTAAGGGTTCTCGGCACGGTCATGGCACTACGCCATTTTTCAGTAGGCGTATCGCGGGCGTATGCCCAATTGCTCATCCATCCGATGAAAATACGACTGTCTTTTGGGTCATTTTCATAGGTGTCAC
>CALIJE010000079.1 GCA_938017825.1 uncultured Flavobacteriaceae bacterium | reverse complement strand
GGTCAGTGTGTTGGTGATGGCATCGTTATAGATGTCTCCAAACACTATACCGAAATTATCGATCTGGATCTGGATAAGAAACAGGTCACAGTGCAACCCGGTGTTATTCGAGACGAACTCAATCAGTATTTGGCGCCGCATGGACTTTTCTTCGGTCCAAATACTTCGACTTCTAACCGCTGTATGATTGGGGGTATGGTCGGAAACAATTCTTCCGGTACCACCTCTATACAATATGGTGTAACACGGGATAAGGTAATATCTATGAAAACCATTCTATCCGATGGGGCCGAGGCTGAGTTTAAATCGCTCACCACCTCGGCATTTGAGAAAAAAATGAGTAAAGATAGCTTGGAGGGCGCAATCTATACGAAATTATATAACGAGCTCTCAAAGAAGGGTGTGCGAAAGCAGATAACCGCTGAATTTCCCAAAGCTGAAATTCACCGAAGAAATACTGGGTATGCGGTTGATGAACTTTTAAAGAGCGCCATTTTTGATGGTGATACAGAGGATATTAATCTGTGCAAGCTACTAAGTGGTAGCGAGGGTACCCTTGCCTTTACAACTGAAATTACGTTGCAATTAGATACGTTGCCACCCCGGTTCTCAGCAATGATGGTTACGCATTATAGAAGTCTTGAAGATTGCCTTTCGGATGTGGCAC
Organism: uncultured Flavobacteriaceae bacterium; assembly: GCA_938017825.1. Taxonomy (GTDB): domain Bacteria; phylum Bacteroidota; class Bacteroidia; order Flavobacteriales; family Flavobacteriaceae; genus Pelagihabitans. The sequence continues at coordinate 4,527 of CALIJE010000079.1, read as the reverse complement.
CGGTGATGCAGCATAGTTTGCATCTCTGTGAAATGATGGATAGGGTGATACTCGATTGCACTAAAAATAACAAGCAACAAATGGCCAATCGGTTTTTTGTTGTCGATGACCCGGCAGCCCTATTGATGCTGGAAGTTAGGGCTCATTCGAATGACGAGCTCGAATCACAATTGATGGCGTTGAACGCCACGGTAAAAGACTCCGGTTTAAGTTATGCGAATCCTATTCTGAAAGGCGAGGATATCCAAAAAGCTATCGAACTGCGTAAAGCCGGACTCGGTCTTTTGGGGAATATGGTGGGTGACCGAAAAGCAGTGGCATGTATAGAGGATACTGCCGTCGCCGTAGCCGACCTAAAGGATTTTATCGGGGAGTTTACCAAAATCATGAAAGGTTATGGCCAGGAGGCCGTTTACTATGCGCATGCGGGAGCTGGCGAACTACATTTGCGCCCTATTTTGAATTTAAAACAATCGGCCGACGTAGCCATGTTTCGGGGCATCACTACCGATGTGGCAAAATTGACAAAAAAATATAAGGGTTCTTTTAGCGGGGAACATGGCGACGGTATTGTAAGGGCCGAATTCATTCCCTTAATGATAGGGGAAAAGAACTATGATTTGCTCAAGCGTATTAAATCGTATTTCGATCCGTCTAATGTTTTCAATCCTGGTAAGATCGTGGATGCCTATCCTATGGATGAATCACTGCGGTACACGGTTAATCGTAAGGAACCAGTTGTGGAAACCTTAATGGATTTTTCGGATTCCCAAGGGATATTAAAGGCTGCTGAAAAATGTAATGGAAGCGGGGATTGCAGAAAGACCCATCATATGAAAGGGGCCATGTGTCCTAGCTATCATGCTACGAAAAACGAAAAAGATACCACCCGAGGCAGGGCGAATGCCCTACGTGAATTTTTGACCGTTTCGGATAAGCCCAACCGCTTTGATCAAGAAGAGTTGAAGCAGGTTTTCGATCTGTGCCTTAGCTGCAAGGCGTGCGCCAGTGAATGCCCAAGCAATGTTGATGTTGCTACCCTGAAAGCTGAATTTCTGTATCAATATCAAGAAACAAATGGTTATCCCTTGCGGAGTAAGCTGTTTGCGAACAATACAAGGTTAAACCGCCTGGGAAGTAAGATGCCGAAATTGATCAATAGGGTATATCGTTCTAAAAAACTAGGCAGTTGGTTAAAGAAGAAAGCCGGGGTAGCATCAGAACGAAGTTTTCCTGAAGTTTATAGTTTTGATTTCGATAAAGAGCTGTTACGCGTTAAAAAACAACATGATGTATCAAAAAGGGTAGTGCTTTACATAGACGAATTTACTCAATTTTTGGATGTAGATTTGGGTAAAGATGCGATTGAAGTACTTACACGGCTAGGCTATGATGTCAACTTGTTTTACGCTGAAAGCGGACGAACATACATATCTAAAGGGTTTTTAAAACAGGCCAAAGAATTGGCCATGACCCACATTCCTGAACTAAAAGAATTTGCGGATCAAGGGCTTCCTGTAATCGGGTTAGAACCTTCGGCTATATTAACATTTAGGGACGAGTATAGGAGATTTACCAAGGATAAAGAAGCGGCATCGGCCATTGCAGCAAATTGCTTCCTCATAGAGGAATTTATTGCACAAGAAATTGCAGATGGGCAGCTCACCGCCGATTCATTTACAAAAACATCCAAAACCATCAAAATTCATGGGCACTGTCATCAAAAGGCATTGAGCAATCAAAAAGTTACTTTTGATATGCTTAATCTTCCTGAAAATTATAGCGTTTCCATTATTAGTTCGGGTTGTTGTGGCATGGCGGGATCTTTTGGCTATGAAGAGGAACACTATGACCTAAGCATGCAGATCGGGGAGCTGAAACTTTTCCCATCCGTTAGAAAGACTGGAAATGATGTAGTGATTTCCGCAAACGGCACAAGCTGTAGACATCAGATTTTTGATGGTACGGGCAGAAAGGCCAAGCACCCGATCACCATCCTGAAGGAAGCCCTGGTTTAGGGTAAATTTTTAGTACGTCAAAGAATTATCACACACTAGGGGCGAGCCTAAGCAGTAGTACCTGCGAGATTTTGGTAGGCAGTAATTTAAGATTTACCTTTGTGACCACTTTTAACCAATCAAATGGCTGGAAATACCTTCGGAAACCTATTTAAATTAACGACTTTTGGAGAATCGCACGGTGTCGCTATCGGTGGTGTTTTAGATGGATGCCCAGCAGGACTGAACATTGACCTAGAAGCGATTCAAAGGGAATTAAACCGCAGAAAACCTGGACAATCTGCGATTGTAACGCAACGGAAAGAGCCAGATACAGTTGAATTTTTCTCCGGTATTTTCGAAGGGAGGACTACAGGAACACCGATTGGGTTTGCCATTCGCAATACCAACCAAAAATCCAAGGATTACGGACACATAAAAGATTCGTATCGCCCTTCCCATGCCGATTATGTGTACGATCAGAAATATGGATTCCGTGATTATCGCGGCGGTGGGCGCAGTTCGGCCCGCGAAACAGCAAGTAGGGTAGTTGCCGGAGCCATTGCAAAGCAGCTGCTGGCAGATGTAAAAATAAACGCCTTTGTCTCCCAAGTGGGCGACCTGTGTTTGGGCAAGGGGTATCAAGAACTTGATTTGTCCTTAACCGAATCGAACGCAGTTCGCTGTCCAGATCCGGAAATGGCCGCACGAATGGAAGAGCATATCAAGGAGGTGCGTAAAGAAGGGGATACCATCGGCGGCATCATCAGTTGTGTGATTCGAAATGTCCCTGTTGGTTTGGGCGAGCCTGTATTTGATAAACTTCACGCCGAATTGGGCAAAGCGATGTTATCCATCAATGCCGTTAAGGGATTTGAATATGGCAGTGGATTTGAAGGGGTCAAAATGAAGGGCAGTGTGCATAACGATCAGTTCAACTCTGATGGGACTACCAAAACCAATTACAGTGGCGGCGTACAAGGAGGTATTAGTAACGGAATGGACATTTACTTCAACGTAGCCTTTAAACCCGTCGCGACCGTCATTCAAGGCTATGAAACCATTGATAAGGAGGGCAATAAGGTGCAAACCCAAGGTAAGGGCAGACACGACCCCTGTGTTGTGCCACGTGCCGTGCCAATTGTAGAGGCAATGGCCGCCTTGGTTTTAGCTGATTATTCGCTGCTAAATAGAACTATTAAATTATAGCTTTTCTTTTCTAGAGTTTTCCCGCCAAAATAGTATCTTACTCGTCTAAACTAAACTTGGTATGAGGAAACTCGAATTGCATTGGCAAATTATGATCGGAATGGTCTTGGGGCTCATTTTTGGCTTCGGAATGACGTATTTCGATTGGGGTAAAGAATTTGTGACCAACTGGATCGCTCCCTTTGGCACCATTTTTATAAAACTGCTCAAGCTCATAGCGGTTCCCTTGATTTTAGCTTCCCTTATCAAAGGAATATCCGATCTAAAGGATATTTCGAAATTTAGAAATATAGGTTTACGCACTATAGGTATATATATTGGCACCACAACCGTAGCAATTATTCTAGGTCTAGTCTTGGTCAACGTAATCGAACCAGGAAATGGGATATCGGAAGAAACTATCGACAAATTAACCTCAACCTACGCCAATGATAAGGGCGTTACGGCCAAACTAGAGGAGGCTTCCCGACAGAAAGAGAGTGGTCCGTTGAAGTTTTTGGAAGATATGGTGCCGGATAATGCTGTCGCAGCACTTGGCAACAATCAGCTGATGCTTCAGGTAATCTTCTTTACCATTTTTATGGGTATTTCAATGTTATTGATTGGGGAGGATAGGGCCAAACCTTTGAAAAACTTCTTTGACTCTTTGAACGATGTTGTTCTGAAAATGGTCGACCTGATTATGCTAACTGCTCCCTTTGCGGTATTTGCATTATTGGCCAATGTTGTCGTTTCATCCAGTGATCCTGAAATTTTGTTGGCCTTGTTGAAATATGCAGGTGTGGTAGTGTTAGGTCTAATTTTGATGATTGTTTTCTATTGTATTCTTGTTTCTATTTTCGGTAAGAAGAATCCTTTTTGGTTTTTGAAACAACTGAGTCCGGCACAATTACTGGCCTTTTCGACCAGCTCTAGTGCTGCAACACTGCCGGTGACCATGGAAAGGGTTGAGGAACATATAGGTGTCGATAAGGAAGTTTCTAGTTTTGTACTGCCCGTGGGTGCCACGGTAAATATGGATGGTACAAGTCTGTACCAGGGCATTGCTGCTGTATTTATAGCACAAGCCCTTAGTTTTGACCTTCCATTAATGGCACAACTTACAATAGTACTAACGGCTCTTTTGGCATCAATAGGAACAGCTGCAGTTCCTGGTGCAGGTATGGTAATGTTGGTAATCGTCCTTGAATCAGTAGGCTTTCCCCCAGATAAATATGCCATTGGATTGGCCTTGATATTTGCCGTAGATCGGCCTTTGGATATGCTTAGAACCGTCGTAAATATTACAGGTGACGCTACTGTGGCGACCATTGTGGCGAAA
>CALIJE010000078.1 GCA_938017825.1 uncultured Flavobacteriaceae bacterium | reverse complement strand
CAGATGATAAACATCTAGGAACGGATGTTTTGACCAAAGGTTCTGCCTTATAAATGTGGCCAACTCAAAATAAGGTTGCACTTCATCGAAAAGTTTATACCTAACTGTCAAATACTGCGTTAGTTAAAGAGATTCCCAAATCCCTACAGTATGCGTATTTTTCGATTTTCTTCTCTAGCCATTATGGCCCTGGTTTTTGCAATGAGTTGTTCTCCAGATGCCGATGTAATCGAGCAACAACTAATAGAAGAACAGGAAACCGACGGTACCGCCAGACTGGTTGCCAAGAACCTCTTCAATGAACATTACGAGTCTTCTAGAACCGATGGTAATGAATCTGCTTGGTCTGGAGATGAACCATCATGTGATCCGGGTACAGTACCAGAAGATGTTAAGGCCAAGATTTTAGCAAGGTTGTTGTACTTCAGACTCGCTGTTGGTTTAGACAACTCATTGGCCGTAAGTTCGTTAAAAAGTGAAAAAGCACAACAAGCAGCATTAATGATGCATGCCAATAATACCTTAGACCACTTTCCGACCGAGACCTGGAAATGCTATTCAAATGCCGGTAAAGAAGGCGCAGGAAATTCACTGCTAACCACTGCAGTAAATGCTGAAGCGATTGATTCGTACATACGAGATGCGGGATCCCTAAACGGCCCGGTGGGCCATAGGCGATGGTTGTTGTGGCCAGAACTGGGTGAAATAGGTATAGGCAATACTGATGGCGCAAATGCAATTTGGGTTCTAAACGGTGGAGGAGCATCCCTATCGAATACACCAGAATTCATATCATGGCCACCAAAAGGTTTTGTGCCTAAACAATTGGCATATCCAAGATGGTCGTTTTCATTAAAGGACGCCGATTTTACGAATGCACAAATTGTGATGAAAGACGCCAATGGAAGCACATTGCCTATCACCGTTGAAGAATTGAGCGATCAGTTTGGCGACCCTACCATAGTTTGGGTGCCAGACGGGGTAAATACCAATGTTTCTGAAGACAGCTCGTATACTATATCGATCTCAGGTGTTGACATTAATGAAGAATCCAAAGAGTTCACCTATATGGTTACCATATTTGATCCGGCCAAGTAGATAATTTCTATGCTTATCAGCTCACTTTTCCCCTAAACAACAGGGATCGAAGCACTTTTTTAACTATGTTTTAAGTCAATTTTCTTCAGTTCATCTTTAAAAACCTGCGGTTTATCATATTTTTTCAAGTAGAGCATATCTATGTTCTTCTTTTTTCTAACATTTGTAGAAATGAGTCCCTTGCCCGTCAAAAAAAACGTGCAAAAAAATAGGCGCATTTCTAGAAACAAATGCTCACAAAAACAAAATTCAAACCTGTAATGGAAAAAACCTTTTCTATAGGGCGTTTTTTGTTTTACCCTAATTTTATTGTTGGTGAATTTAACGAGGGGGTACATGTGACTCAAAAAAATGCGGCTGAACCAATCCGGATGGCACAAGAGATATATGGTACGGACAAACCTTTGATATATGTTTCGCATCGGCTAAATTCCTATTCGATGGATCCTATTGGTTATGAAGCGATATCAAAGATGTTTCCAAATTTTAAGGGATTCGCTATTGTTTCCGAGAACCGATATCGCAGAATGATAGCAAAACTAGAAAGGCTCTTCATCAAAAAACCGATTGCAGTGTTTTATGACTTAGAGAGCGCTTTTGAATGGGGTGAAACCATATTGGTAGAAGAAGCGTAAAAAAATACCAGCAACAGTATCTCAGAAACCAATAATGGAACAGGAAACCGCCCAATGGCGGTTTGTTTTTATCCTACTGTCGTAGTTGGGAAATTATAGGAAGGCGCTCATGCAACCTATGAAGCGGCAAAGGAAACATTTCAACTCGGCGAAGAAATATAAGGTCAAGAGCGGCAGTTCATCTACGTTTCGCATCGAATTCATTCATATTCTGTTGATCCACTCTGGTTCTATAAGGCCAAAAAACAATTCCCTAATTGTAAAAGGTTCATTCGTGTAACTGATACATTAGGCATTGAGAAATTTTCAAGGATCTAGAAATTGTTTCTTAAAATAAAGCTGATGATCCATGATAACTAATAATTTGCCATCAAGTGGACGGAAGACTATTTCGGAAATCAGCTGGTCTAAAATATGAATTAGTAACCTAGGCAAAACTTTTGGCCATTGGTTATGGAAAAATAAGAGGCCCCTAAATCCGAATTTAGAGACCTCTATAATTTTTTAGTGTTGAATTATAGGCTTCATTGAAGAACAGCCTATATCCAATTCGTCCTATTTTTAAAATTCTTCCCTTGAAAAAATCATTTTGCCCGATATTCTCTGGCCCTTCAGGATAAAGTTGCCTTGAAGAATAGTCAAGGTGTCGTTAGTCAATGTAGTGTTGTACACATTGGTCTCGTTGTCGTATTCCAGTGTAAGTACATCGTTATTTATTCTAAAGGTGCCATTTTTGAAAACATCCTCAAAAAAGCACTCGACCTCAACGCCATTTTCACCTTGTACAGGGTCTAAAAAACTCATTTTGTTGATGTGCGATACTTTACCATCAGAACTAAATGAATACTCCAAAGGAAAACACTCGGCTTCGATAAGTTCTGTTATGCTGCCCTTTGCCAGTAATGACATTTCTGAGGAGCTATCAGGTTCAAAATTCAAAATATGCCAATGCCCGACAAGTGCATTGGTAATTTCTTCATTATTGTCTTTCTTACAGGAGACCACTATCATGATTGCTAGTACGGCAACCAATTTTAAGATTTTCATATTTTCCTTAATTTGGACGGAAGGTAAGCTGCAGTCCATGTATTTTGAAAAAATGTCGATAACGGTTCTGTATTACCGATGAAAAGCTTCTTATTTATTTTACACTTTTGCTTCTCGAATATTTTATGAACAATAGCTATAGAAAGAACCTCACAGAATGTTTAATCCTTAGTGTATTGAACAAGAAAAACCCTACTAATTATTGCTTTGTAGCCCTATGTTTTGCAAAAGAAATACGGATGCGATTGCATCAATTACCGTGCGCACACTTCAGAAGATTTAGTGACCCCGTGAATTTACCAAATTCAAGGTAGTTTCGTAGATAGCGGTATTTTCCATTTTAGCCTTTAACCAGGCGTAAAAACTCATTACGAAAATATCTTCTTGGACGGCCCCAAGCCACAAAATGGATTGCTCTACCTCCTGCGCGAAAGCAAATGATACCACTTCTTTGGGATTGTTGTAATATTTGGTTACGAGATCAATAAAAGAGAGTACCCTTGGTGCTCCCAAAAGCTTCAGTTTTTTCGTGAATCTGCGCTTAAATCTTGCTAACCTGATAAAAACGAGGTCTTGTTTGTCTAACTCTATAAGCAATAAGACTTCGAGAATGTTCTTTTTAAGAACCCAAAGCAAGCCCTTTTTCTTTTCGTACCAGTTATCGCTATGATTGAGCGCTATTAATCCTTGATAGGCTTCGGTAAATTGTTCTTGCTGCATTAAGCACATGGGCAAAATCAACTGAATATCTAGCGAAGGATTTGCAAACCCTTGCAATAGTTCAAGCGCTTTCCCATACTTTCCAGTATAGTTAAAATTCAATGCCTTTATGATACATAGTTTTTCAGAGAATCTTTTAAAATATGCCCTATTATTGGCCTTCATTTCTTGTTCCATTTTGGTTGCGACTTGCTTGGAGTCAAGAAATCGCTTATTTCTAAAGTGGGTCACTGCCATTAAATGAAGAATATTTATATGGTAATACCGATGCTTTTCTTTTACATTTCCTTTTTTGGTGCAGAGTTCGTAAAGACGAGTCATCATCGAGGAAATGGCGTAATAATCTCTTTGCAATTTTGCGGCCGACACCATGATTTCCATTAATTGAAACAAAGACTTATAGGAAAGAGATTCGTTTACACTGATTTGAAATTTCGCTAGTACATCATTAAGGACCGCATTGACCGACTTTGTTCTTTCTGGATTTTTCAATTCAGATTTTATCAGTGCATAAGCACTATTCAGCTGAAAGTCTTGTTGGTATGATTTCATATTCGTCTCAGATGCCAACATGATTTCGGGTAACGACCAGGCAGGGTTTAGGTGCGCATATTGAATCTTGGTGTGGTATATTTCATTGAGAATAGAATAAATATCGGTCTGCTGTGCCTTTTTTTGAGCCTTTTCTAAAGTCTTGAAGGCTATTTTATACTTTTTCTTTTCAAAAAATATACGACTTGCCAGAACTAATTTCAGAATATCCATTTCATCAGAAGTCTCATCTGAAAAACTTTTGTTCGCCACAAATTCGATAAGATTATCCTGTAATCTTTTACATAATGCGTGATACGCATTCTTTGAAGGCTTACCGTACAGTTTTGTGTCTAACTCATCGCGTACACCAGCATCGATCAACTTAAAGAGTTTTTCGTTTTTTACATCTGTTCTTCGATTTTTTCTCCTTTGTACTAGAATGAATTCTTGCTTTTCTTCTTGTGTAAAACTATCTATGATCGATGCTAATTGTATCATTAAAACGTAAGTATTTTTACTAGTAGTCATGTAAATATATGCTAAAAAGTTAATATATGTTGATATGTAAACGTAAGGTTTTGTAAAATTTTTGATTTTATAAATGATATGACTAGCGCATCTTTGCCCTGTAATCATAAAAACAAAAGATTATGGAAAATGTAACAATCAACGAAAAGAAAGAAAGCAAGAAACACGAGGAGTTCAATGGCAGACCTACGTCTGCTTTCGTATCTGCGGCGTGGATGGCTTTACTTATCGGAATGGTATCTTATTGTATTGGTTTGTGGAACGCCTTTATGGAACTCAATGAAAAAGGCTACTATTTCACGATACTCTTATTCGGACTTTTTTCAGTCGTGTCGGTACAAAAGAGCGTTCGCGATAGGCAAGAGGGCATTCAAGTTACCGATATGTATTATGGCATTAGTTGGTTCACCACGATCGCTTCGATAACCTTATTGGTTATTGGACTGTGGAATGCAGACTTAGAACTCAGTGAAAAGGGGTTCTATGCAATGTCTTTTATTCTTAGCTTATTTGCGGCCGTGGCCGTACAGAAGAATACAAGGGATATTCAATTTCTTGATGCAAAAGAGGGGATAAAGTAAGTCAAGGAGAACTATAGTGGATGAAAGCGGCCTTATTGTTAAGGTCGCTTTTTAAATTTGCCAATACCCTTTAGGGTGTGTCACCTGTAAAAGTTCATCTCGTCTAAATATTGCCATACATTTTCAGGCAGCATCGTACGAATGTTTTTTTCGGCCTTATGATTCTTTCGAATAAAGGTCGAAGAGATTTCCATTATCGGTGCAGCAATGCGGTGTATTTTAGGGTGGTCATTGAACTGATGTTCTATTTTTCCCTCTGAAACCCTTGGGTACACATACAATTCGTAATTCTCTAAAATGGTCTCGTAATTCTTCCACTTATGAAACCCCTTTAGATTATCCTCGCCCATGATCAAACAAAATTCAAATCCGTTTTCATAGCGTTCCTCGAGATGTACCAACGTGTTTATCGTATAATTTGGCTGTGGTAACTCAAACTCTATTTTGCTTGGTTTTAGTTTGGGAAAATCCTTTGTTGCTTCAAATACCATTTGATAGCGATGATGATTGTCTAAAAGCGTTTTCTTCGTTTTAAAGGGGCTTTGAGGCGTGACTACGAACCAAACTTCGTCTAAATCGGAAAATTCGACCATATGATTCGCAATGACCATATGCCCAATGTGAATGGGATTAAAGGTGCCGAAGTAAAGCCCTACCCTTTTCACGTATTCTTTTTTTTGATTGCTTTCTTTTTTGGCTTTGCTATAAAGTCAGCAACTAGCTCACGCGCCTCTCTTAATGCGGTATCTAAGTCATAGTTTTTAATGATCTTATCAAATTGTGGGGCCGTTGCCAATTCTACAGAGGCCTTTGCGATACGCATGTTGATCTTATCATCACTATCGGTACTGCGTTTTTTAAGTCTAATTTTCAGTTCGTCTACACTGGGCGGTTTTACAAAAACTGCTAGGGTTTCTTCAGGGAATTTTCTTTTTATGCGTAGCCCTCCGGCAACGTCTATATCAAAAATAACATTCTTGCCCTCTGCCCACAGTCGCTCTACTTCGCTCTTCAAAGTGCCATAGAAGTTGTCTCGATAAACCTCTTCCCACTCTAAAAAGTCATCGTCCCTAATATGTTTCTTAAATTCCGATGCCGTGATGAAATAGTAATGCTCACCATGTTTTTCCTTGCCACGGCGAGGTCTAGAAGTGGCGGAGACCGAAAAGGCAAGATTTAATTCTGGCTGTTCCAAAAGATGTCTTACTATGGTCGTTTTACCACTACCCGATGGGGCAGAGAATATAAGCAGTTTCCCTCCCTTCATTACAATACGTTGAGCATTTGTTCCTTTATCTTCTCGAGCTCGTCTTTCATTTGTACAACTAGTTGTTGCATGGGTGCATAGTTGGCCTTAGACCCAATAGTATTAATTTCGCGACCGATTTCCTGACTGATGAACCCTAATTTTTTTCCATTTGAGTTGTTCGACTTTAGCGTATTGGAAAAATACTCCAAATGATTTTTCAAGCGCACTTTTTCCTCGGTGATATCGTATTTTTCTAAATAGTATATCAATTCTTGCTCAAACCTATTGGCATCAATATCAGCTTGAAGTTCATTTACTGCTTTTTCTAATCTTTCCCGAACATCATGTTGTCGCTCCGGATCCATATCTACAACTTGGCTTAATAAGACTTCAAGGTTTTTGACGCGTTCAATAAAATCGGCTTCCAAAACATTGCCCTCCTCAGAGCGAAATTTGTTGATTTCCACAAGCGCTTCCTTTAGCGCTTTCTCAATGGCTTTATATTCTTCCTCATCAATATTTTCACGTTCCGTTTTTAAGGTATCTGGCATTCGCATGGCAATTTCCAATAGTTGAGCATTATCGCCTTGATTTTCAGAAATGGCAGCTAGCTGCGCCATATAGGCCTTCACCACTTCTTCATTGATTTGGGCAGAGATATCCCCCCCGGTATTTTCAATATAGAGGCCAAAATCTACCTTGCCACGTACCAAAGAGCTGGCGATGATTTTTCGAAGTTCGAGTTCTTTTTCTCGATAAGCCGGAGGCATGCGCGCATTCAAATCCAAGTTTTTGCTATTCAGTGATTTGAGCTCTACCGTTATTTTTTTGGCCGGAAGTTGAATAACATGTTTTCCAAAACCCGTCATGGATTGAATCATAGGTATATTTTAGATTGGTGCAAAGATAAAGGTTTTAGGTCAGCTACTCCGCAGCACCTAAAGCTCTCGAACCCATATATTGCGATAGCTTACACGACTGTTGTCTCCATGGTCCTGTAATTTTATCGGTCCTTTGCCATGGGCATCGTTTTTTGGCCAACCTATATATTCGGTAGTACCTTTTAGTTCTGCATCATCTTGTATGAGTATGCCGTTATGGAGAACTGTAAGTGTTCCTGATTTGATTTTACCTCCGGCGATATTGAATTCCGGGGCGTGATAAATAATGTCATAGGTGTTCCATTCACCCGAGGGCGTCGATGCAAAAGCCAAAGGAACATGTTGTTTGTATATTGACCCCACCTGACCGTTAACATAGGTTTCGTTGTCATTATTATCGAGAATCTGTACCTCATATAATCCACTTAAATATACGCCGCTATTTCCGCGGTTTTGGCCTTCACGTTCCACAGCGGCCGGAGATTTCCATTCGAGATGCAGTTGTATACTTCCAAAATTTTTCTTGGTTTGTATATCACCTGTTCGGTCTGCCACAGTCATGCTGCCGTCTCCATTCAAATGCCATTTAGCGGTTGTACTGTCCCTTGCGGTTACCCAGCCATCTAAAGTACTGCCATCAAAAAGCACAATCGCGTCATTGGGCATTTGTCCATTTAAGGCCGAGCTTGTTCGTGGTACTTTCGGTTCATAAAATTCGGTTTCTTCGGGTGTGGTGGGTTCTGATCCGCTATACTCGGTATACGTAATAACCTCCTGTGTCTCATTAGGGCTTCGCATCTGATCCTCAGCTGCTGAATTTTGCTTGCATGAAAGAAAAACCAACATAAAGAGTACAAGAATCAAAATTGAGTATTTCATGTTGTTCGGGATTGCTTTTTCAATTAGTCTAAAACGCTATTTAGTCTAGTTCTTTGATTTTTATATTTCGGTAGTACACTAGATCATTATGATCTTGCAGGCCAATTTTGCCAGTTTTATATTGTCCGAAACCTTCCCATCCGTCAAATTTGCTCCCTTTGAGCATTTCCATCAATTCATCTCCGCCCACGGGAAATGAAGATACTTCAACACCGTTTAAAAGGCAGTTGCCTTTATTGGTTTTATGGTCAATGGTGATTACAAAATTATTCCACTCCCCAATTGGTTTGGTGGCATCCTCATAGGGAGATACCAAATCGTATAAGGCGCCTGCCTGATGCGAGGTGCCGTTTTTGGCATCAGGGTGGTTTTCATTATCCAGAACCTGGATTTCCAAGGCGGTTTGATAAGGTTCCCCGAATTTTTCGTTTTCATGAACACCCCAAAAAACCCCACTATTTCCGGCTTTTGAAATCTTCCATTCTAAGGAAAGTACAAAGTTCGAAAAGTTCTTTTTGGTGACAATATTAAAGGTATTGTACTTTTTTGTGCCATCATTTTTGCGCTCTTCGGGGGTCGGTGGTGTAAAGACCAGGACACTATCTTTTATCGTCCAATATTTTGGAACGCCCCCCCCAAGATATGCTTGCCAATGGTCAAGTGAAGTCCCATCGAAAAGAGAAACCCACTCTTCCTGCTTCGCCGTTTTTTCGGTGACCACGGCTACATCATCCTTCACTTCTTTTGGGCCTTCTTTGCATGCGAAAAGCATCGATACGGCAATTAGGGACAAAATAAAATTTTTCATACGCGTCTTTTTTGATCGGTTATAAAGGTCGAATACCTTTAAAGCCCTAGAATTTTTTTCAACATTTCTTTATCAACAGCACCCCCGGCGAAATCATCGAAGGTTTTTTGTGTGGCCTCAATGATATGGTCCTTAATAAAAATTGCGCCTTCACGTGCACCCTGCTCCGGACTTTTAATGCAACATTCCCATTCCATTACGGCCCAAACATCACAGCCATATTGCGTCAGTTTTGAGAAAATAGTTTTGAAATCGATCTGACCATCCCCTAAAGAACGATATCTGCCTGCTCGATCTCCCCAATCATTATAACCCCCAAATGCCCCTTTTTTTCCGGTAGGATTGAATTCCGAATCCTTTACGTGAAACGATTTAATAAACTCATGGTAGTGGTCTATATATTCAATATAATCGAGTTGCTGCAATACGAAATGACTTGGATCGTATAATATGTTTACGCGTTTATGATTGCCGGTAGCTTCCAAAAATCGCTCAAAAGTATCCCCGTCGTGAAGATCCTCACCAGGATGAATTTCATAGCAAACGTCAACTCCCTCTTCGTCGAAATGATTTAGGATCGGCATCCACCTTTTGGCCAATTCCTCAAAGCCCATTTCGACTAAACCAGCTGGGCGTTGGGGCCAGGGATGCCATGTATGCCAAAGGAGAGCTCCGGAGAACGTGGCATGGGCTTTAATGCCAAGTCTTCTGCTGGCAGTGGCAGCTTTCTTTACCACTTCAACGGCCCAAGCGGTGCGCGCCTTCGGATTGTTTTTTACGGCATCGGGAGCAAAATTATCGAACATCAAATCATAGGCAGGGTGCACGGCCACAAGTTGCCCCTGTAAATGGGTCGAAAGTTCAGTGATTTCCAGGCCATAGGAATTTACCTTGCCCTTAAGTTCATCACAATAATCCTGGCTTTCCGCAGCCTTGTCCAAGTCGATAAGAAAACTTTCCCAAGTAGGAATTTGTATGCCTTTGTATCCGAGATCGGCCGCCCATTTACACATCCCGTCCAATGAATTGAAGGGAGCTTTATCATCTACGAATTGTGCCAAAAAAACGGCAGGTCCTTTAATTGTCTTCATGTTATGCGTGTTCTATAGGTTTTTGTGTAGATATATCATCCACCATATTCTAATAATAAACCTTATATTTAGTTCATATAAGGTTTGCGTACCCCAATTCTTCGATACGTCATAAATATAGGAAAACCTTAAGAACTAAGTTAAGATTAATGGAATGAATAAAGAAGTGCAATACGATGCTATTGTTGTGGGCACGGGTATAAGTGGTGGCTGGGCCGCCAAGGAACTTTGCGAGAACGGCCTTAAAACATTAGTGCTTGAACGAGGCCGTATGGTCAAACACCGCGATGATTATCCGACCATGAACGACGACCCGTGGGACTATCCGTTAAAAGGTGAGTTATCTAAGGAAGACAAGAAGAAATACCATGTGCAAGGTCGTGTACTTTGGGCACCCAAAGAAGATGTAAAGCACTTCTTCGTAAACGACTTGGAGCATCCATATGTAGAGACAAAACGTTTCGACTGGATTCGCGGTTATCAGGTCGGAGGCCGCTCCTTGACCTGGGGGCGACAGAGTTATCGGTGGAGCGATATTGATTTTGAAGCCAATAAAAAAGAAGGCATTAGTATTGATTGGCCAGTGCGGTACAAAGATATTGCGCCTTGGTACGATAAAGTAGAGGAATATATTGGAGTAAGTGGCGAAAACCTTGGCTTAAAGCAATTGCCAGATGGCAAATTTCAACCCCCAATGGGATTGAATTGTGTAGAGGAAGATCTGAAGAAATCGATTGCTGAAAAGTTCGATGATGGTCGGGTAATGACAATTGGTAGAACTGCTCATATTACAGATCCAGATGCCAAGTTCGAGGGAAGGGGCACATGTCAGAATCGAGATCGCTGTTGGAGGGGATGCCCTTTCGGGGGTTACTTCAGTAGTAATTCATCTACCTTGCCCGCCGCAGAACGTACAGGGAATATGACTTTACGGCCACATAGTATTGTTTATGAAGTAATTTACGATGAGGCATCTAAAAAGGCCGCCGGAGTTCGTGTAATCGACGCCGAAACAAATGAAAAAATCGAATTTAAGGCCAAAGTCATTTTTCTTTGTGCCTCTGCAATGGCATCCGTTGGTATATTATTGCAATCGAAAAGTGATCGCTTTCCGAACGGATTAGGAAATGATTCGGATGCCTTAGGGAGAGGCATAATGGACCATCATTATAAACTTGGTGCTACCGCCAAGGTAAACGGTCATCTCGATAAATACTACAAAGGTCGTCGTGCCAATGGGTTCTATATTCCACGTTTCGTAAATCTTGACGCAAAAACCAAAAGAGAAGGCTATTTGAGGGGCTTTGGGTATCAAGGAACAGCCAGTCGACAAGATTGGTCGGCTTCCGTCGCCGAGATGGGTTATGGGAAAGACCTTAAAGACGAAATTTTGAAACCTGGAAAATGGCAAATAGGAGTTACAGGTTTCGGGGAATTTTTACCATATGATGATAACAGGGTGACCTTAAGTGCCACCGAAAAAGATAAATGGGGATTGCCACAACTGGCATTTGATGTAGAGTTCAAGGAAAATGAATTCAGAATGCGGGAAGATATCAAAAAAGAAATCGTCGCGATGTTCAAAGCTGCAGGATTTGAAGATGTAAATGCATATGAAGAACCTTCAGGCCCTGGATTGGGCATTCACGAAATGGGCGGAGCCCGAATGGGACATAGCCCGAGCACTTCAATTGTGAACAAACATAATCAAGTACATTCTGTGCCCAATGTGTATGTTACAGACGGTGCTTTCATGACATCTTCAAGCTGTGTAAATCCGTCGTTGACCTATATGGCGTTTACCGCACGGGCGGCAAATCATGCGGCTGAGCAATTTAAGGCTGGGAAATTCTCCTAAAGTATTAATGTGATATACCAACAATAGTAGAAAGAATAAATACGTTTTATATAAATGGAAAACACTTCAGCAAGAAATATGTGGGGCGACTATTTGGAAGAGCATTTAGAGGATGCTTTTCGTGAGGCTCCGAAAACTATTCACTTCTGTAATAACGAGCAAGACGCTAACGAATGTGCCAGGTTGGTCAAAGAAGGTGTAAAAAGAGCGACCTCCCATTCCTTATTAGGGTTACAATATCGCAAGGAACCTTTGCCCAAGATTGGGGATTTTATGGTGGTCACTGATTGGGAAGGCAAGGCGCAGTGTATTGTAGAAACTACTAAAGTTACCTTAAAACCGTTCTTTGCCGTGGATGCGGAATACGCGAGAACCGAAGGGGAAGGGGATAAATCGTTGGAGTCTTGGAAAAAGAGCCATTGGGATTATTATACTGCAGAACTAGAGGAATTTGAGCGTGTGCCAAGAGAGAGTATGATCATCGTTTGCCAGGAGTTCGAAAAAGTTTTTGAACGCTAATTGGAAGAATCTAAAAAGGCACCCTTGCGATAATTGATGGCAAGGGTGCTTCCTCAGTTTTTAGGGTTACCTCATCATTTTTACCCAAGTGTTCTTTTTCTTATTAGACTCTACCGTAGCTTCAATAAAATTCATGCCACGTACGCCGTCTAACATAGTAGGAAATTCCCCGTCATTGTAGCGCTTGCCTCTTATGGCCTTTGCTGCTCCTAGATAGATATTAGCCATAGAATCGAAGATGCCTTCAGGATGACCAGCAGGCAGTTTGGTACCATCTAGCGAAAGTTTGGAGTTATAGGCATGTCCTGGCTTAAATATTTGAGTAGGTTCGGTATCGCTCATCTTGTAAAGAAAATTGGGTTTCTCCTGTTCCCATCGAAAAGCACCCTTTTCACCATAGATGGCTATGGCCAATCCGTTTTCCTCACCTGTTGCGACCTGACTACTGCGAATAACACCTTTCACATGGTCATCCATGCGTATCAGTACAGTGCCGTCAACATCCATCTTATTGTCCTTATAAAGGTAGTTGAAATCGCAAAGCAAGGATTTAACCTTGAGCCCGGTGGTATACTCGACCAAATTAAATGCATGCACACCTATATCACCCATACAGGAGCTAATACCTGCTTTTTTGGGGTCTAAACGCCAAACACTAGATCTTTTTTTCTTGCTATGAATAATGGTGTTGATCCACCCTTGATAGTACCGGGCATCAACCTTGTGAATTTTTCCAAGGGCTCCCTTCTTGATCATTTCCCGCATTTGGCGAACCATTGGGTAACCTGTATAGGTATGTGTCAAGGCAAACACGGTTCCGGCTTTTTTATGTGCATTCTGAAGAATTTTTGCCTCTGCCAAACTTGTGGTCATAGGCTTTTCACAAATCACATGAAAACCATTATCGAGTAATTTTTTTGCCATTGGGAAATGAAGAAAATTAGGTGTTAAAACCGAACATACTTGTATTCGTTCGCTTTCGGGCAGCTTCATTTCTTCTTCTATAAAAGTGTCGAAGTCGGCATAGATCCGGTTTAAGGGCACATCTATTTCCCGTGCAAAAGCCTTGTTCGCTTTAAAGTCAGGATTAAAAACCGCACCTGTAATTTGATAGTTGTCATTGATGTGGGATGCTACTCTGTGCAGCACTCCGATAAGGGAGTCTCCTCCACCTCCTAAAATTCCTAGTCTTAATTTCTTGGGCATATGAACTATTTATATGTTGGTGGAATACCGCCTCGTATTCCTACTTACTTAATTTATTACGCAATCGCATCATCTGAATGTACCTGAGGAATGCGATATTTCTCTATTGTTTTTCTCATAAAGAACAAGATTCCGTAAAGTACGACCAGGGCAAGCGGGAAATAGACCATATAACTCAAGGTCTCCCTTCCTGCCAGTACCTCAGCAGCTTCTGCCGTAGCTCCGGACGCTTCGGCTGTTTCGCGTGCTTTATCTAACCAGCCTCCTATTACGGGTTGCCACATACCGGTAGCGAACATTCCGGCTCCACCGACCAATGACATACCCAAAGCACCGGTTTTAGGCAGGTATTCTGAAACAAAACCAATAGTCGTTGGCCAGAAATAACAAGCACCGATCGCAAATAGGATGGCCGAAACATAGATCATTGGTCCTTCGGCGATGCTCATTGAGTATACTGCGAGGGTTGTAATAATTGCCGACATCCATAAAACACCAACAGGATTCAATTTATGTATTAGAGGTCCTGCAAAGTAACGGCCAAGGGCCATGATACCTGTAACCATTGCCAAAATTAACATAGGATGCGCATCGGTACTACCTAGAATTTTCTCTATCCACTGCTGAATTCCCAATTCGGAGGTTGCCGATAAGGTCATACAAAATGCGATGAACAAAAATAGGGGAGTCATAAGTGATTTTATATTCAAGCTAGTGTCGGTCTCAATATGCTGACTTTCCGGAAATTTCTGCTTGAAGAACAAGAACCCATAAATCAGTGTTGGAATCAACATAATGGCAATCTGCATTTGCCATCCCAATCCGAAATGTGACATAACGGTTGAAACCAAGGCGCCGATCACAATACCACCGGGAAACCAAACGTGAAATTTATTGAGCATCGCGGTACGATTGTTCGTATACATGTCGGCAATCAGCGGGTTACAAGCTGCTTCTACAGATCCATTCGCAAAGCCGATGAGGAAAGAGGATATTAAGAGAGTCATGAAGCCTCCGGCAAAAATCGTCATGATCAAGCCGACCAGGTGCGAAATAAAAGCAATGATCATCAGCTTTCGCGCGCCCAATTTGTTATAAAGTAATCCTCCGAAAATCGTGGCCAACGGAAAACCCCAAAATGCCATGCCATTGATCCATCCCAATTCGGCGTCCGTTAAGTTAAATTGGGTGCCTAAATCGCCCAAGATTCCAGCCCTGATCGCAAAGGTCATAGCAGTAACGATCAATGCGATACACGATGCCAAAAACAGTTGGCTCTTGTTAATTCCGTCTTTCATAATTTCAGATTAAGTAGTTGTTTGTAAAGTTAGTTAGTTGGTTAACTCCGTCAATTTATAAAAATTCTAAGAGTTATAGTCGATTTTTTCATTTTTGAACAAAAGCGCGAATAAAAGTAATACGACCATGGCAAAACCGGCCGGATAGATCCAAATACGCTCCCAATTGTGCGTTCCATCTCCCAAAATGAAAGTGTCGGTAATTTTACCTGCTACCCAAAACCCAATGAGCATTCCAATACCGTAGGTGGCCAAGGTTATGAGACCCTGGGCTGCACTTTTGTATTTGTCACCCGCTTTGCTATCAGTATAAATCTGTCCCGAAACGAAGAAAAAATCATAACAAATACCGTGTAGGGCGATACCTAAAAGCAACAGAAAAGTAAGTTCCCCGGCATTGCCATAGGCGAAAAGCAAGTACCGCATACCCCAGGTCAGCATAGCGACCATTATGGTTTTCTTAAAACCGTATTTTGTAAAGAAAAAGGGCAGCAAGAGCATAAACAAGATTTCTGAAAGTTGCCCAAGAGCCATCTTTGCCGTTGCATTTTCCATTCCTGCCTCTATAAGAAACGGGTTGGTATTTTGGTAGTAAAACGCCAAAGGAATACAGATGAGTATTGAGGAAATAAAGAAGATTAGAAAGTTTTTGTCTTTCAATAATTTCAGGGCGTCGAGCCCCAAAATTGTAGCTATTGAAACCGTGTCATTCTTATCGATTTTTGGTGGCGTCTTTGGTAAGGTAAAGCTAAAAAGACCGAGCACTCCAGAAACAATGGCAGTCATTAAAAATGTATTTCTTAGCATCCCGTTGGCAATGCCTGTTTCTGAATCCCAATGGAAAACATAGCTGATCAATACTCCCGCTACGATCCAACCTAGGGTTCCAAAAACCCTAATGAACGAAAACTCTTTGGTTGGATTTGTCATTTGATGAAAAGAAATGGAATTGACCAAGGCCAAGGTGGGCATATACACAATCATATAACCTAAAACATACGGGTAAAATGTAGTAAAATCGGGCGCTTGAAACAGCATGTACATGAGGCCAGCACCCAAAAGATGTAGCACTCCCAGAATGCGTTCGGCATTAAAATAGCGATCAGCGATCAGCCCCACGATAAAGGGGGCCAGAATTGCACCCCAAGATTGGGTCGAGAAAGCCATTGCCGTTTGATTGCCATCTGCCCCGATAGTATTGCCCAAAAAAGTGCCTAGCGTCACAAACCAGCCTCCCCAGATGAAAAATTCCAAGAACATCATAAGGGAAAGTTGTACTCTTACCTTTGTATTCATTCGATACTTTTAGCGCTTGTAAAATGCATAATCCAAGGACTGTGGCTCAAGATCATTAACTCTAAAGTCGGTCGCAATTTGTCCTCGGTGGTGGGTTGAATGATTGATTATGTGAAAAAGTAAATCCTGCAGGGTATTGGTAAATAGTCGTCCTTCACTATTTTCATAGTCGATGCGCTTCTCAAAATCGTCTCCGTTTGTAATGATTTCAAAAGAAGCCCTTTGATTCTCATAATGAATATCGGCCCAATCTTTTATTGGGTGCGATTGCCACACCTCATATTCGGGTTCTTTCCCCGTTATTCTTGAGTTCCAGATATGATGGGCGTTCAACATATGACTAAAAAGTTCCTTGCTCTTGGCCGGAACTTCGTTTAATGCCGTGCATGCCTCGATTAATTTCTTATTACAATAAAAATTATAGTCGAAAAGTTCGTTAAAAAAAGTTTTCACAGATTTCTTTTGGTCTAGTTATTAGTTTAATTGAGCGGCGGCTTTAAGGAGTAATTCCTTTGTGGCCAAGATACCTTCTTCCTCGTTTAGTTCGTTGCCTTCATACTCGACCCCAATATAACTTGTATATCCGGCATCCTTAACAATTTGCAACATTTTCACATAATCGATTTCCGTTTCATTCCCATCCGCATCAAAATTATGCGCCTTTGCGCTAACTGCCTTTGCTCTGGGCATGAGTTCTGTTACACCTTTATATATGTCATACATATCCGCACAACCAGAGCCGTAATCTTTTGGATCATTTCTTCTAATGCAAAAATTTCCAAAATCGGGGAGATTACCACAGTTGTCCATATTAACAAGTTCCATCACCTCGGCAAGCATGGCCCCGTTAGAGGATAGACCCCCATGGTTTTCAACAATGATATTGATGTTTTTGGCCTTGGCATACGTCGATAATTTTGTAAGTCCGTCGACGGAATTTTTGGTCCATTCTTCAGGAACGTCACTTCCGGCAAGGTTCACTCGAATAGCATGACATCCCATGGCGGCAGCGGCATCGACCCACTTGTAATGTCGTTCCACAGCGGCCTGTCGTTCATTATCATCCGATACGGCCAAATTGCCTTGTCTGTCAATCATGATCAAAACATTCTGCATGCCGTGCTTTTTGGCTTCTGCATTACTTTTTTCGACGAAGGTTGCCATGGCCTCTTCCGAATATTCATTGTTCTCTAAGTCTGCAGGGTATAGTTGACTTACGTATTCCAAGCCGGAAAAACCCCAATTTTTGGCTTTTTCGGCGAAACTATAAGGATCAACCTTGTCTTGAAGAATCATTTTGTGAATAGACCATTGGGCCAACGACAATTTAAAATAGGGTGCTTCATTTGCGATTTCAGTAGTCTTTTTTTCTTCTGATTTTTTTTCCTCCTTACAAGAATACGCAGTTGTCAAAAGGAACGCTACAATCAGAAAAAGTACTTTGTGAGTGCTGTTTTTTGTTTTCATAATCGGTTTTTATAAAGTAAAGTTGATTTAAAAATTGAGTCGTTCCAAAAAAGGCAAAACCTGTGTATTAGAACGATTTATATTGTATCAGTAACAATCCCTGCTAAATACTGATGAATTGATTGAAAGGAACGAACTTTAAATGTAGAAAATTAAATTTTAATTTAATAAATTTAGAAACTAAACAATTCAATACATGAGCAAATTCTATTACAATGAAGAGGAGTCTTCATATGATGCTATTGTTGTCGGAACTGGAATCAGTGGTGGATGGGCAGCAAAAGAACTCTGTGAGAACGGACTAAAGACCTTAGTCCTGGAGCGTGGTCGTATGGTAACTCATATCAAGGACTATGAGACGATGGACAAGGACCCGTGGGACTTTCCTAACGCGGGCCAGCCGACCAAGGAAGACATCAGAAAGCAGGAAAAACAAAACAGGACCGGATATACTACGAAGGCCGCAAGCAAAATGTGGTTTGTAAATGATTTGGAACACCCTTATAACGAAACGAAGCGTTTTGATTGGATGCGGGGTTACCATGTTGGCGGAAGATCCTTGCAGTGGGGTCGCCATAGCTATCGCTGGAGCGATATTGATTTTACGGCAAACCGTCGTGAAGGGATTTCAATTGACTGGCCCGTTCGATATAAGGATATTGCACCATGGTATTCCAAAGTTGAAAATTTTATCGGGGTATGTGGCGAGCCATTGGGATTACCACAATTGCCAGACAGCGAATTTCTACCCATGATGCCTTTAAACTGTGGGGAACAACATTTTAGAGAAAAGGTCGCAGAACATTTTGATGGTCGTGTGGTTACTGCCGGACGAGTTGCGCACCTTACAGGGACAAAAGAATTTGATGGCCGCAGCAAATGTCAATTTAGAAATAGGTGTATAAGAGGATGTCCTTTTGGAGCGTACTTTAGTAGTCTTTCATCAACCTTGCCGGCCGCAGAAAAGACAGGTAACATGACCTTGCGACCCGATTCGATTGTGCATGAGGTCATTTATGACCCTAACACCAAAAGAGCTACTGGGGTAAAGGTTATAGATAGGGTTACGAAAGAGTCATATGAGTTTAAGGCAAAGGTGATATTTCTTTGTGCTTCGGCTATCGCATCCACTTCTATTTTGATGCAGTCTAAATCTGATCGTTTTCCAAATGGAATGGGAAATGATTCTGATCAACTTGGCCGCAATATTATGGATCATCATTTGGGGGTGGGCGCCTCAGGTAAAATAGAAGGATTTGAAGACAAATATTATCAAGGGAGAAAACCGAACGGAATTTATATTCCTCGTTTTCGAAATTTAGGGGGCGATACCAATCGCACGGACTATAAGCGAGGATTCGGTTACCAAGGTGGAGCAAGTAGAGGTAACTGGGAAGATACCGTTGCCGAATTGTCTCATGGTGTAGCATTGAAAGATGCTATTCTGAAGCCTGGAGGTTGGCGTTTTGGAATGACCGGCTTCGGAGAGGTTTTACCCTATGAGGATAATCGTTTTACTTTGGATTATGACAAAAAGGATGCATGGGGTTTACCAACGGTGACCTTTGATGCTGAGTTCAAAGAAAACGAATGGAATATGCGCAAAGACATGATGGAGTCTGCCGTGGCCATGTTGGAGGCCGCAGGAATGAAAGATGTTGAACCGCGGGATGAGCCTGGTGCATTAGGACTTGGTATTCATGAAATGGGCACAGCGCGAATGGGTAGAAATAGAAGAACCTCAGTTTTAGACGGGAATAATGCATTACACGATGTCCCCAATGTTTATGTGACCGATGGGTCGTTCATGACATCCTCAAGTTGCGTAAACCCATCATTAACCTATATGGCATTTTCTGCCAGAGCGGCCAATCACGCTGCTGAACAACTTAAAAAAGGAATACTATAATGGATAGACGAAAAGCACTTAGAAATATGGGTCTTGCTATGGGATACACCGTGGCCACCCCAACCTTGATTGGTATTATGCAAAGCTGTAAAGGGGAAACAGTTTTGGAATGGACACCGGATTTCTTTACCAAAGATCAAGGAGCGGCGTTGACCAAACTTATAGATATAATCATACCCCAGACCGATACACCTTCGGCTTCGGAAGTTCAGGTGAATCTCTTTATAGATAAATTCATCAATGAAGTGGTTGAAAAAGATGAGCAAGATTTTCTCAAGATGACTATGGATCGTTTTATGGATAAGGCCCTGAAGGATGCAGGAATGGAAAGTGCTGCCGACCTAAAGGAGAAAGATCTAGAAAAAACCCTGGCCGAGGCTTTGAAAGTAACAAAAGAGGAACGCAAGAATATGTTCAAGGAAATAGAGGCGTATAACGAGGCCTTGTCAAAAGGCGAAACGCCCAGTTTAGACGATAAGGTTTCACGTTTTTCTTTTAGTAATACTGTACGGGATTTTACCATTTGGGGATACAAAACCTCCGAGTATGTGGGAGAAAAGGTACTAGAGTACCGACCCTTGCCCGGGGAATATATTCCTTGTGGAGATGTCCAGGAACTAACGGGCGGGAAAGCGTGGTCGTTATAATTTATTCATGAAACGCAGAAGTTTTATTCAAAAATCAGCGCTTACCGGTGGTGCATTATCACTTGGGGGGGCGTTGTCATTTGCCTCTAAAAAACAGTCGAAAATGGGTCATAAATTTAATTTGAAATATGCCCCACATTTAGGAATGTTCAAAAACCACGTAGGGGCAGATCCTATTGCGCAATTGAACTTTATGGCCGATCAAGGGTTTACAGCTTTTGAGGACAACGGAATGCGCGGTCGCGAGATACACTTACAGGAGAAAATGGCTAAGACTATGCAATCTCGAGGCCTTGAAATGGGAGTTTTTGTGGCGCATGAAATTTATTGGAAAGAACCCAACCTAGCTTCCGGTAATTTAGACATGCGCAAAGAGTTTTTGGATTATATCAAGGCGTCGGTGGAGGTTGCTAAACGTGTTAACGCCAAATGGATGACCGTAGTTCCCGGCCACGTAGATTTGCGATTGTCTATGGGTTATCAAACCGCACATGTCGTAGAATCGCTAAAGCAGGCTTCGGCCATATTAGAGCCGCACGGCTTGACCATGGTTTTGGAGCCACTAAATTTCAGAGATCATCCTGGGCTTTTTTTAACAGAATCTCCTCAGGCCTATGAAATTTGTAAGGCCGTGGATTCTCCTTCATGCAAAATACTATTTGATATTTATCACCAACAAATTCAGGAAGGAAATCTGATTCCCAATATGAAATCTTCTTGGGATGAAATTGCCTATATACAAATAGGTGACAATCCGGGAAGAAAAGAACCCACTACAGGGGAGATCAATTATAACAATGTCTTTAAGTTTATTCACAAGAAGGGTTATGATGGAGTGTTGGGAATGGAGCACGGCAATTCAAAACCAGATAAAGAAGGGGAACAAGCGGTCATTGACGCATATAAGAAGGTAGATAATTTCACTTAAAACCATTTTATTAGTATGATAAACAAAAGGACTTCACAAGTAGAAGTCCTTTTTTTGTGTCTTTTTGCGTTCTTAAATGTTAAAGAATAGTGCATTTCATCCTATTATTAAATTTGGTCAGGTGATTCATCGAATTTTTTGACACTTTTCGATATACTGCATACTAAATAAGTAAGATGTTGGCTACAATCCTCGTTCTTTGTAGTATGATACCATATCTCTACCTACTTATTGGCTATGCAGCCCTAATGTTTATTTCAAAATTGACTTTTCGAATCTACTCGAAAAAGAATGTGACCTATAAAAAGGCAAGTGTACCGGAACCGGATATGAAGATTACTATTAGTGATGATAGCTTGTCAGAGAACACCCTGATGAGTGCCTAGACATTTTTAACGTAGTTTTACGACAAGGTAGCTTTTGGAAAAAGGCAATTTTCACTACCTTTAAATACTAATTTCATCGATAAAACGTTAAAATTTGTAGACGTACGTAATCTTTTTGTGCTTATTGTACGTATTTAAACTAAAGTTCTCTTAACATTAATATTCCCTCAG
>CALIJE010000077.1 GCA_938017825.1 uncultured Flavobacteriaceae bacterium | reverse complement strand
GAGCTCCAACCAGGACCTATCGGAGAGAAGGGCCAAGGCCGTTGCCGATTACCTGATCTCGAAAGGGGTGAACTCGAGCCTGTTGGTTGCCAATGGCTACGGGGAGACCAAAGTGAAGAACAGATGTAGAGAAGGGGTTTCTTGTACAGAAAGAGAGCATGCAGTGAACAGAAGAACCGAATTTAGGTTGATCAACAACTAAACCTCTATGAGAGGAGGTTTATAAAGAGCAGACATTTCTCAATGGTCTTTCGCGATAATTGATGATTTGAATGTTTGTTCCCCCAAATAGAGGGGCATTTTGATAGCAATATTAAATGTCCCTTTTTTTATATGTTTTGTACATCAAATTTCAATTCTAAACGAATGACAAGTTCAATAGTATATATTATGTTAATTGTATTCGGTGGCTTACTATTAAGTACGCTTCTGGGTCTTGCTTTATCTATGAAGGAGAACGAAAACGAACTCATAAACGACGTGGCCGAGAGCAAAGGCCATTTGGGAAGAAACCAAACCCGACTTTCAGAAATTGGCGCGAAAGCGGCCGATAATTATAGAAGAGCTAAAGAAAACGCTTAATTAGAATGTAACATAGCACTAGAAGTTTTCTTTTCGCAATGAATTGGTATATAGTTGAAGGGTTAACAATTATGCATAAAAAAATTCTTTCGAATAAGATAATTTCGAACAGACATATGACTTGCCCTCCGGATTTTTAAAGGCATAAAGTTCGTGTTTGTGTTTGCTAGGGGCATTTGAGAGCAATCTCAAGCGCCCCTTTTTTTATACTACCTTTTTGATAACCCTTAATTTATGGGTGTAATTGCCAATCTCGGTATTGAATATTCCTGTGTGATCTATACGATCAATTCTAACTTTACCATTTACATGAATAATATAGTTGTCTTCCATAATGATTCCAACATGGTCGATTTCTCCTTCAGAACTGTCGAAAAAAACAAGATCCCCTGGTTCGCTCTCTTCTATAAAGCTAAGTGCAATTCCCTGAGTGGCCTGTAGCGCTGGGGTTCGCAGTAGGCGATGACCATTTATACGATACACCATCTGGGTAAAGCCAGCGCTGTCGATTCCAAAAGGGGTTAGACCACCTTCTAGAAAAGGCGCCTCTAAGTAGTAAAGGGCCGTTGAAACAAATGAGCTCTTTGGCATGGTTTCCTGAATGGCCTTACCTTCAAAAGAATGCTTCAAAACAGGGACACTTTCCAAGGAGGAACCCATCAATATAGAAAGGAGTACTCCTTTTTCGGTTTCTATGAAAGACACCAAGTCTGTGGTTAGTTCTTTTGTTGAAGCCAACAAACCTTTAAAGACATCTTCATCTATCAAAGTAAATTGATTGTTCGGTACCCATCCCTCGAAGGAATCAAAAGCCTTTCGAATTTTGCTAAAATATTTTCGATTTTCAAGAACTTTAAAATATTCCCCGTAAAGTAATTGGGTCACCATTTCTGAATGTTCATCCGCCGAAATGCGAACAGAAACTACACTAAGAGGACAAATACCATATTGCATACGAGCTTCGGGGAAATTAATTTCGTTCCAAAACTAGCGCAGAAGCGCCCCCGCCACCGTTGCATATCGCCGCCGCTCCTATTTTTCCATTCTTCTGGGATAGCACATGAATCAAGGTAACCAGGATTCTGGCTCCCGAACATCCGAGGGGGTGTCCCAAGGAGACTGCACCACCATGCACGTTTACATTTTGATCTTGCAGTCCGAGTAATTTCATGTTTGCCAAGCCAACTACGGCAAAGGCTTCGTTAAATTCGAAGTAGTCTACATCACCTATGGCAACACCAGCTTTACTCAGAGCTTTTGGCAATGCTTTGGCCGGCGCGGTGGTAAACCATTTCGGTTCATGAGCTGCGTCAGCATAGCCCCGAATGGTGGCTAAAGGCTTTAAACCTAGTTCCTCCGCTCTATCCGAGCTCATTAAAACCATGGCCGCGGCCCCGTCATTAATTGTAGACGCATTTGCGGGGGTTACCGTTCCATCTTTTGAGAAGGCAGGTCTTAGGGTGGGTATTTTTTCCAGTTTCACATTTTTGTACTCTTCATCTTCATCAACTATAATGGGCTCTCCTCGTCGCTGAGGTACTTCTACAGGGATTACCTCATTGGCAAAGTGTCCATTTTTCCAGGCATCCGCAGATCGTGAATACGATTGAATCGCAAAACTGTCTTGATCCTCCCTGCTAAAATCGTATTCAGTAGCGCAGGCATCGGCACAAACCCCCATCGCATTTTGGTCATAGACATCTACCAAACCATCTTTCTGCATACCATCGATCATAGGTGAAGGACCAAATTTTTGTCCCTTACGCAAATAGGCATAGTGTGGAATAAGGCTCATATTTTCCATACCGCCTGCGACAATAATCGAGGCATCTCCCAAGGCTATGGCCTGTGCAGCTTGCATAACCGTTTTCATGCCTGAAGAACAAACTTTATTTACTGTTGTGCAAGGCACTGTATCGGGTATACCGGCATAAATGGCGGCCTGTCGTGCTGGGGCTTGTCCTGTTCCGGCTTGAACAACATTGCCCATTAAAACTTCCTCAACCAAATTAGGGTCCAAATTGATACTATCCAACGCTCCCTTAATGGCGATGGCGCCTAATTTTGGTGCAGGTACCGTAGACAATGCTCCCATAAAACTACCTATTGGTGTTCTAACGGCAGAAACTATTACAACCTTCTTCATGATGTTTTGTTTAATGATGCGAAATTAAGAAATAATAGAGGAAACATATGGCATGAACGGGCAAAAGCCTGGGTGACGTTATTATTTTCTATTTTTGAATACATATATATGCTTCATGCGGAAACTTCTCGATTCAATCTTTAAAAATCAATCTTTAATTTACAAGTACTTTTTATATATCGCTTGTTTATGCTGTATTGTATTTTTTTTTCCAAAAGGAGGACAGTTTAAATATGAATTTCAAAAAGGAAAACCCTGGCAACACGAAAGTTTTTACGCACCTTTTGACTTTTCCATCAATAAAACCGATGATGAGATTTCAAAGGAAGAATTAGCACTCAAGAATAACCAAACAAACTACTATCAATACGACGAAGATAAGGTAGACCAGGTCATTCAGGAATACGATATTTTATTTCCGCAGGCCTTCTCCAATAGTGAGTACAATCAAGCTCAGTTGCGTACCCTTAATGCCATGGGCAAGGAAATCATTGCAACCCTATATGAATACGGCGTAATCGTGGGAAATTCGAAAAAAAAGGCATTAGATCCAATTTATTTAGTTAAGAACAACGAAGCCTCGAAAACGACATTTGGAAATCTATATCATCAAAAAGATTTGCCCTCTGCAATTAACAAATTGCTCAGGAGTAGAGGTCTGAGTAGTTTTTCGGAGCGATTTCAAGAACTTTTTGGAGGCTTGATTACTTCAAATGTAACCTTTGACAAGGTTTTGACCGATAGGGATTTGGAGGAATCGTTGTCCAAGATTTCGACCACGAGGGGAACTGTAGACGAGGGAAAATTAATAATCGCTAAAGGAGAAGTTGTTGAAGCTGAAAACCTCAAAATACTAAACTCCCTCAAGCAAGAGTACGAGTCAGAACTCTGGGCAGCGAATAACCAATATTTTATTTTGTTCGGTTATACGGTGCTGGTTGCATTGGTCTTGATAATGCTTTTCCTATTTCTGAAGAGGTATCGGCCATTGGTTTATGAAAATAACGTAAAGGTCACTTTTATTTTTTTCAACATTTTGCTGATGGTGTTCATAACGACCATGGTCGTGAAGTATAAAGAGACGTATATTTTCGTAGTTCCACTTTGCATTCTTCCTTTAATACTGAAAACTTTTTTTGATGCACGTTTGGGACTGTTTGCTCATGTATTGACTGTATTGATTTTGGGCTTTGTGGTACCCAATAGTTTCGAATACATTTTTTTACAGATTATCGCAGGTATCGTAACCATTTTAACGGTTAATGAGCTGTACAAGCGGGCAAATCTCTTCATATCTGTTGGGCAGATTACCCTTATTTACGTAATGGGCTATTTGGCCTTTCATCTAATTCACGAAGGCAATTTAGAGAATATCATATGGTCGACCCTTGCTTTGTTTCTTTTAAACGGAATGATCACACTTTTTGCCCAACCCTTGATCTATGCCTATGAAAAGATTTTTGGACTGGTTTCGGATGTGTCCTTACTAGAACTTTCCGATACGAATTCGAAGCTGCTGAAAGAACTTTCGAATAAGGCACCGGGTACTTTTCACCACTCTTTACAAGTTGCAAATTTGGCCGAGGCCGCAGCCAACGAAATTGGGGCTAATTCCATGTTGGTCAGGGTAGGGGCCCTATATCATGATATTGGAAAAATCAATAATCCAACCTATTTCATTGAGAATCAAATTACCAATGTGAATCCGCATGATGAAATGGCTCCACGCGAGAGCGCGAAGATTATTTTATCGCACGTCCTTGAGGGCATAGAGCTTGCCAGAAAGAATAATCTCCCTGATCGGGTTATCGATTTTATTCGGACCCACCATGGTACTACAATGGTCTATTATTTTTTTAAGAAGCAAGAAGAATTGGGAGAAGTCGATAAAATGGAATTTACCTATCCCGGGCCAATTCCATTCTCAAGGGAAACAGCTATTTTAATGATGGCAGATTCTGTAGAAGCCGCTTCAAAAAGTTTAAAGAACCCTACTTTCCTTATAATCGATGAGTTTGTAGACAAGATTATTTCTGGTCAAATGGCGGCGAATCAGTTTTTGAACGCTGATATTACATTCAAGGAAATTGAAGCGATCAAGAAAATATTCAAACAAAAATTGACCAACATCTATCATCTAAGGGTAGAATATCCCGAATAGTGGTCGAGTTATTTAGTTTGAACTCCTTCGACGAAACCTATCCTAGTGAACAAGACATTTCTGCACAAAAAAATGTTTTATTTTTTGTGTTTTAGTATGGGAAAAATGTACATTTGCAACCGCTTTCGGGCGAAGTTCATTTAAAAATTTAGGAGAGGTGCCTGAGTGGCCGAAAGGAGCGGTTTGCTAAATCGTCGTACCCTAACAAGGGTACCCAGGGTTCGAATCCCTGTCTCTCCGCTAGTTTTGCGAGGGCAGACAGTATTGTATTTACCTTCTTTTTAAGGAATTGGTATTTTA
>CALIJE010000076.1 GCA_938017825.1 uncultured Flavobacteriaceae bacterium | reverse complement strand
TATTTTATTGATTCGTATTTTAAAGTTATAAAGAATGATTCAGACTCCGAAAGCGGACAGGACCAATTCTCGGCCCGAAGCAGCATCGCGATGCTCACAAAGGTATATTCCCTGCCAGGTGCCCAGGCTCAATCTTCCATTTTGAATCGGTATTTGCACCGATGCCCCCATAAGGGAGGCCTTAATGTGTGCGGGCATATCGTCGGCCCCTTCATAATCGTGAAGATAGTAGGGCGCATTTTCGGGCACCATGACATTCATATGGCTTTCAAAATCATGGCGCACCGTTGGATCTGCATTTTCATTGATGGTTAAACTGGCCGAAGTATGCTTGATGAACACCTGAAGCATGCCCATTTGAATTTCCTTTATTTCGGGCAATTGATCTAGAATGATCGCGCTGATCAAATGAAATCCTCTTTCAAACGGCTTTAATCGCAAATTCTTCTGGTAAAACTTCATAGTGTTCTTGTATACGATAAATGTAAAACTTTATCGAGCGATGCTATAATTAATTTTAGAAGAAATACCTTTGGACTTAAGTTATAATTATGGATTTATCTCAGATAAAAATGGTGGTCTCCGATATGGACGGCACCTTATTGAATTCAAAGCATGAAGTGAGCGACCGATTCTTTGAATTGTTCGAAGCATTAAAAAGACAAAACATTCGTTTTGTTGCCGCCAGTGGGCGCCAATATCATAGCATATTGGACAAACTAAAACGCATTCAAGACGACATCATCATCATCGCTGAAAACGGAGCCTTGGTGAAGGAACAAGAAACAGAGCTCTTGGTTACCCCAATTCAAAGCGACCTAAAGAACATATTGCTTTCGAAAATAGACAATATCAAAGGCGCACATGCCATGCTGTGCGGAAAATACAACGCCTATTTTGATGGTAAGTCCGTTCCCTTTCTAGACCTTTTAAAAGAATACTACTCGAGTTACGAGCTTCATGAAAATTTTGATACGGTGACCGATGAAATATTGAAAGTCGCGGTGTATCATGATCAAGACGCAGAGGCCCATATTTATCCGGCCATGCAAGATCTGGAAAACCAAATCAAGGTCAAGGTGTCCGGACTCAATTGGGTAGATTTGAATCATACCGATGCCAACAAGGGGTATGCCCTCAACACTTTGATGCAACGCTTTGGTCTGTCGAAAAATGAGGTCCTCGTTTTTGGGGATTACAACAATGATGTGGAAATGTTAGACTTGGTCGACCACAGTTTTGCCATGAAAAATGCCCATCCAAATGTTT
This sequence comes from uncultured Flavobacteriaceae bacterium, assembly GCA_938017825.1. GTDB lineage: Bacteria > Bacteroidota > Bacteroidia > Flavobacteriales > Flavobacteriaceae > Pelagihabitans. The sequence goes on along the minus strand of CALIJE010000076.1, from coordinate 19,457 downwards.
TGAAGGTGGCGAATTACACTACCGCTAGCAACAACGAGTTTGGGGTAGAACGGGTTTTGGAGAAACTTATCTCATAATTTCTGTATAAATAGACCTCGGAAGATTATAATAATTCAGGTATTAGTGAAGGGGTCTAAATTGCCAAATTATAACCAAAAAGAATGGCCGCTCAAATTGAGCGACCATTTTACTATTCATCTTGTAATACTGACTAGTTAAACAAGCCTTTTGCTTTATTGAGAAGGTCACCGGCTAGGTCTCCGCCTACCAAATTTGACAGCTGGCTTATGTCAAAACCACTATCAGCAGCATCGGGCGATAAAAATTTTGCTTTAATATCATCTAATAATTCTGGCGCTACATTACTGGCCTCCGTCTGTGCTTCTTCAGCTGCCATGCCTTTGTTTTGAAAAATACTGCTTAATTTTCCTGCCAAGCCTTGTGCAATACCATTTTCTGCAGTCGCATTTCCGTCGTTTGAGAATAGGCTTGTAATAGCAGCTAAATCTCCAGATTTTACTTGCTCCATAAGACTGCTTAATAATTCTGAAGATCCTTCTTCAGCTGCAGCATTTGTAGCTTCGGCCCCTAAAGAATTTGGCGCCATTTTTTCTTGAAGTTTTTGTACCGCTAGATTTTTTAATAATTCGAACATAAATTTATATGGTTTTAGTTAAAGAAAGTTCTGTTGATTTGGTTCCTTTAGGAAACCAATCTTTCTTTCACTATTTAAGACACCCAAATTTTTTAAAAGTCACTCGAACTGGAAGTCTTTTCTTCAAGTAGCCAGAAAATCTAAGTTACGCTTTGCAAAAAAGCTAATGGGGTTCAGGTCTTTTGCTTCTTCTTTTGTGCAGCGGGAAACAAGACATTATTAAGGATCAAGCGATAGCCCGGCGATGTTGGGTGCAGCTCCAATTCGGTTTTGGGATCCCCTACCCTATGCTGATAATCTTCGGGATCGTGGCCCCCATAGAATGTAAAAAAGCCCTTGCCTTTGATTCCGTGAATATAACGTGCTTCCTGATTGATCTTGTTCTCGCCCAACACCATTACCGTTGGTTTGATGCCCTTTCGTTCGAATGAGGTGGTTTGCCCCATGAATCCTTTGACCAAGGCCGTATGATTCTGACATAGCATGGTCGGTACGGGATCCCATTTGGCTGAAAAATCCATCAGCGTAAAATAATCCGATTGTTTGGGAATGCGCCTTTTCGTGGTCATGTCAATAGAAGAGAACTCATAGCGCGTAGCACTGCGTTCCAGTACAAAATCTGTAAATGCGAAGGTCTTTCGAAAATCTAATTTACTTTGATAGTTCGCCTCGGAAGGATCACCATCGAACATCGGTTCGCAGATGTCTACCCCGTCGGCCGCAAGGGCAATATCGAAACTATCGGTGGCCGAGCACATCGCGAACATAAATCCGCCGCCAATGACATAGTTTCTGATTTTTAGGGCCACCGCACGTTTTTCTTCAGACACCTTACTGAAGCCAAGTTTGGTCGCCAAGGCTTCTGCATCTTGTTTTTGCTGAATGTACCAGGGGGCCGCTCGATACGAGCCATAAAATTTGCCGTACTGACCGGTAAAATCCTCATGATGTAAATGCAGCCAATCATATAAGACCAACTTATCATCCAAGACCTCCTCATCATAGACCGTTTCATAAGGTATTTCGGCATAGGTCAAAACCATGGTCACCGCATCGTCCCAAGGTTGATTGCCTTTAGGGGAATACACCGCGATCTTGGGGGCCTTCTCTAAAATTACCGCCTCTTGGTTCATGGCCGGACTACTGATCCCGTCCAAGATGTCTTGCGCCTGCCCGTCGGATAATATTTCGAACGAGACGCCTCTGATCTGACATTCCTTTCGAATGCTATCCCCATCGGGCAAGAGAAAGGAGCCACCGCGAAAATTCAACAGCCATTGTACCTTTTGTTGCTTGGAAAGTACCCAATAGGTTATGCCATAGGCTTTGAGGTGGTTTTTTTGACCTTCGGCATCCATCGGAATCAAAATCGAGGAAGCCGAAAGATTGAGGGAAAATAGAATAAGAACAAGAGAGAAAAGACAGTTTCGCATATACGTTCAATTGAGTACTCTACCCAAAGATAAACGAAATATAGTGGCGACGTATTTTGGTCTGCGTTAAAGAATATTAAAAAGGAACATCATTATCATCGAGCAAACCATCGTTCAGCGAACTTCCGAAAGCCTCATCGGCATTGGGCAGATTCTTCGTCACGAAAGGATTGTCCTCATTGGCGTTCATCTTAGACTGAAATTCGAAAGGAGAATCAAAATCATCGAGGTTGTCGAATTTACCGAGATTACCGATAAACTTAAGGCGAATATTTTCGAGGCCACCATTACGGTGTTTTGCCACGATAAATTCGGCCTGCCCCTGGGTCGGGGTGCGTTCTTCGTCGTCCCATTCATCGATCTTGTAATATTCTGGTCTATAAATAAACGATACGATATCGGCATCTTGTTCAATTGCTCCAGATTCCCTTAGGTCGGAAAGTAAGGGGCGCTTGCTACCACCTCTTGTTTCTACGGCCCTAGAGAGCTGCGATAGTGCAATTACTGGTACGTTCAATTCCTTGGCCAAGGCCTTTAGGTTTCTAGAGATCGTGGATATTTCCTGTTCTCTGTTTCCTCCCTTATGGGTGGTACCGGCCGTCATCAATTGCAAGTAATCGATTATGATCAATTTGATTCCGTGCTGGGACGCCAATCTCCTTGCCTTCGCCCTAAGGTCAAAAATCGACAATGAAGGGGTGTCATCTATGAACAGAGGCGCTTTTTCAAGTGCTTTTACTTTTACGTTGAGCTGTTCCCACTCATGTTTTTCCAATTTACCGGTGCGCAACTTCTCGGATGAAAGTCCGGTTTCGGACGAGATCAAACGTGTTATCAACTGCACCGAGGACATCTCACAAGAAAAGAACGCCACAGGAATTCCTGAATTTACCGCCATGTTCCGTGCCATAGACAAGGTCAGCGCGGTCTTACCCATACCCGGTCTCGCCGCTACAATGACCAAATCGCTAGGCTGCCAACCAGAAGTTAACTTATCTACTTTATCAAAACCGGAAGGCACACCACTCAAGCCCTCTTTATTCGCAATTTCCTCGATCCGTTTTTTGGCTTGGATCACAAGATTCTGCGCTGTCTCGGCCGACCGTTTTAAATTGCCTTGGGTAACATCGTATAATTTTGATTCCGCGGCATCCAACAGGTCAAAAACGTCGGTACCCTCGTCATAGGCCTCCTCAATGATTTCGTTGGAAATTTTGATCAAACTCCTTTGGATATACTTCTGTAGTATGATTCGCGCATGGAACTCGATGTGCGCGGAAGAAGCCACTTTTTGCGTTAATTTTATGAGGTAAAAATCCCCCCCAACGGCTTCTAGCCGCCCGTCTTTCTTTAATTGGGAAGAAACGGTTAATAAATCGACCGGTTCGGAAGTTTCAAATAATTTGAAAATTGCTTCGTAGATATACCGATGCGCATCCTTATAAAAAACATCGGCGTGTAGGATATCTATTACCTCATCGACTCCTTTTTTATCGATCATCATCGCCCCGAGTACAACTTCCTCTAAATCAACAGCTTGCGGCGGAATTTTACCGCGCTCTAAATTAATGAGCGTTGATTTGTCTATTTTTCTGGCTATTAGGTTCTCGGGTCTCTCCATGGCAACGAAAATATACAATTAACATTAAGATAACATATGGAGGTTGGTTGCAATATCAACAGTTGGTTAACATTCTGCCTGTTGATAAGTTACGATTTTGTGTTGATATCTAAAAAAATCCGCGAAAAGGATTCCGCAGATTTTTTTGAGCTTACCTATTTGGCAGTTTAGTCGTTGTAAACGCCCATATCATCATATTTTGCCATTCTGTTTTTTACCAACTCTTTTGGTGATAACTTTTCCAATTGGGCAAAATGGGCCGAAATTTTGTTCTTTACGATCTCAAAGGTCTTTTCTCGATTCGCATGCGCACCCCCTGCCGGTTCACGCACTATTTCATCGATCAATTTCAATTTTTTCATGTCGGTCGCCGTAAGTTTCAAGGCGTCGGCAGCCAACTCTTTGTACTCCCAGCTTCTCCATAGAATAGAAGAACATGATTCTGGGGAAATTACAGAGTACCAGGTATTCTCCAACATCAGAACTACATCGCCTACTCCAATACCCAAGGCACCACCTGATGCACCCTCGCCTATGATCACCACTATAAGCGGCACTTTAAGACGGGTCATTTCAAGTATATTTCGGGCAATGGCCTCGCCCTGTCCCCGTTCTTCGGCCTCAATACCGGGATAGGCTCCTGGCGTATCCACAAAACAAACAACAGGTATGTTGAACTTTTCCGCAGACTTCATTAATCGTAAGGCCTTGCGATATCCTTCAGGATTGGCCATTCCGAAATTGCGATACTGACGCGTTTTCGTATTAAAGCCCTTTTGTTGGCCGATGAACATATAGGACTGTTCACCGATTTTGCCCAGCCCCCCGATCATGGCCTTATCATCCTTTACACTTCTATCACCATGTAATTCCAAAAAAGTATCGCCACAAATCGCATTGATATAATCTAGCGTATAAGGGCGATTCGGATGACGTGACAATTGCACGCGCTGCCATGCAGTGAGATTCTTGTAAATGTCTTTGCGGGTTTCATTGAGCTTTTTTTCGATCTGTTTACAGGTCTCTGTAACATCAACATCGCTCTCCTTGCCAATGATCTGGCATTTATCCAATTGCTCTTCCAGATCCTTAATGGGAAGTTCAAAATCTAAATATTCCATACGGTTCTAAATAGGTTCAGTAAGGACAAAGGTAGCATATTATACAAAATAGCATGACAATACCGCTATTTTAATATTGCCTTATCGTGTCGGGTTTTGAGAATGCCATTGGCGATAACCGTCGCCACGATAATACCGGCCCCAAGGTAAAACAAGGGACTCATTTTCTCCGCTTCCCCCAAAAGGAAAAAAGCGAGTAAAATTCCGTACACCGGTTCCAAATTTATGGTGAGCATTACCGTGTACGGCGAAAGGGAACGCATCACCCCTATCGAAGCGATAAAGGCATAGGCGGTACAAACAGAGGCCAATATGAGAATATAGAGCCAATCGGAATTGGAAAGTTCAAAGAATTCAGGCGTAAAGCCATTGGTCGCGCCTAGGAAAATCGATAAGAACAGCACCCCGGAACCCAATTCGTAAAACGAGATGACCGAAGGTTTCGCAAGGCGTACCAGCTTTCCGTTCATCAGCGCGAAAACGGCCGCTAAAAAAGACGAAATCAAGGCCAGACCAATACCAAAAGCATATTGTTTTTCTACCTTGAATATGATCAGCAATCCCGAAATGACCAGGAGACCGAATAACAACTCGTACCAGACAAATTTGCGTTTGTACAAGATCGGTTCAAGAATGGCCGTAAAAAAAGCGCCTGTTGACATGGTGGCCAGGGCTACCGAAACCGTAGACACCTTAATGGCCCAAAAGAAGGTTACCCAATGCACTGCGATCACGGCCCCTCCTAAGAGCATTATCGACAAGGTCTTTTTACCGATGTGAAGCGGTACTTTTTTGATTGCTATAAAAACGTACACCAAGAACACAGCGATCAGCATGCGGTACCAAACCAAGGGCAATGCGTCTATGGTAATCAGTTTACCCAAGACCGCGGTAAATCCCCAGATAAAAACGATGACATGTAAATGAAGGTAATCTGTAAACTTAGAATTCATTTACTGGTTTTAGATGGTCATCAACGTTTGGCATTTTGTAAAAGGTAAAAGGCAGTAAGGCCAAAAACTAGGTTCGGAATTAAAACGGCCAAAAAAGGCGAAAAACCTGCTTGCTCTGCCAGTGTTCCGAATACTTTATCGAAAAAGATGAAGATAAAAGCCACGAAAATACCGAAGGCCAAATTGAGCCCCATGCCCCCTCTTCTCTTTATAGAGGAAACGGCTACTGCGATAATGGTGAGGATAAATGCCGTAACCGGTAAGGCCCATCTTCTATATTTTACCAGCAGGTAGGCATTGATATTCGAAGCCCCCTTTTGTTTCTGGTCTTTGATGAACTGGTTCAATTCGAAAAAATTCTTGGTTTCGGCGACGTAGGATACCGGGGTCAGATCCCCGATATCGAATGTGAAAAGGGTATCGAGCCTTCGCTTGGTTTCGGTAATCTCGGTGTTTCCCCGCAGTTTGCGTTTCACATAGGAGGTTAGGCGGTATTGGGTATCTTTCTCCATCCATCGAATATTCGCCGCTGCTATCTTAAAATCTAAGGTGTTATCCTCATTAAAGCGCTCAAAGGTGAAATTGTACCCTATTTGCCGAGCGGGATCGAAACTGCTTACATACAAGAAATCGTGCTCGTTCAATTGGGTGAAAATATTATTGGTTACCCGATCTTGCCGTCCTTTTTTGAGGTACTTGAACTTAAATTCATTGAAACCGGCACTGGCCTTGGGCACAATGAACATCGCCATGACGAACATGAGAATGGCGATAAGCGAAGCGCCGATCAAATAGGGCCTCAAAAAACGGCCGAAAGAAACTCCCGAGCTTAAGATGGCGACAATCTCTGTGTTACTGGCCAATCTTGAGGTAAAGAAAATAATCGAAAGAAAAAGAAAAATAGGAAACAACAAACTTCCTATATATAAGGTAAAGTTGCCGTAATAGATGAGAATTTCGTTCAGGGGTGCCTCATTGTCGATCATCTTGCCAACCTGTTCTGCAAGATTGGCCATGATCCCGATAGGAATAAAAAGCAAAATCATCACGAAAAACGTAACCAAATAGCGCTTTAGAATATATTTATCGAGTATCGTAAGCATAAGATACGGCTATAGCCTTTTATCCATTTGTTTGACCATTTTATTTTTCCAATCGGTATAGTCACCTGCCAATATATGTTTTCTGGCCTCCCTGACCAGCCAGAGGTAAAACCCTAGATTGTGAATGGTGGCAATCTGTTTGCCCAAGTATTCGTTCGCAGCAAACAGGTGCCTGAGATAGGCCTTCGAGTACTCCCTGTCTACAAAGGTAGTCCCCATTTCATCGATCTGGGAAAAATCATCCTCCCATTTTTTATTCTTGATATTGATCGTGCCATGTGCGGTAAAGAGCATGCCGTTCCTGGCATTGCGCGTAGGCATCACACAATCGAACATATCTACCCCAAGGGCTATGTTTTCTAGAAGGTTTATCGGTGTACCTACCCCCATCAAATAGCGGGGTTTGTCTTCGGGGAGTATATCACAGACCACTTCGGCCATAGCATACATTTCCTCCGCCGGTTCACCTACCGAAAGTCCGCCAATGGCGTTGCCTTCCGCTCCTACCCCGGCAATGTATTCTGCCGATTGTTTTCGTAAATCGGTATAGGTAGAACCCTGAACTATCGGAAAAAATGTTTGTGTGTAATCATACTCATAGGGTACCTTTTTTAAGTGGGCAATGCACCGATCTAACCAACGATGGGTCATATGCATCGACCTTTTGGCGTACTCATATTCACAAGGATACGGGGTACATTCATCAAAAGCCATGATTATATCGGCACCAATGACACGCTGAATTTCCATGACATTTTCCGGTGTGAACCAATGGGTAGAACCATCAATGTGCGACTTAAACTTTACCCCTTCCTCCTTGATCTTTCGATTGGCGGAGAGCGAATACACTTGGTAACCACCACTATCGGTAAGTATGTTGCCGTCCCATCCCATAAATTTATGGAGGCCGCCCGCCTTTTTAAGGATATCGATTTTAGGGCGAAGAAAAAGATGGTAGGTGTTTCCTAAGATCACATCGGGTTTGATTTCTTCGCGCAACTCTTTTTGATGTACTCCCTTAACCGAGGCGACCGTGCCCACGGGCATGAAAATCGGAGTTTCAATGGTACCATGATCGGTGACCATGGTCGCGGCCCTAGCTTTGCTCTGTGGGTCTTTGTGTTGTATGGTAAATTTCAAAAGCAGTAATTGTCCTCGCAAAGATAATCAACTGGCCTGCATAAGTTCCTTAAGGAGGATATAAAATTACCGCTTTGATAACTTAGGCATCGTTTAAATTCACCACGCTTGCCGATCACATTCGGCCAAGACCATTCTTCGTTAATAACTCGTAACAACTAGCCTTGGCAACACAAAAGATTGCCGTTATTTTTGAACATCGAAAAACACAACAATGCCTAAATTAGAAGAGTTACAAGATTTGGTTCAACAAACACGAAGAGACATTCTTCGCATGGTGCACAAGGTAAATTCGGGGCACCCAGGGGGTTCTTTGGGATGTGCAGAGTTCTTTGTTGCGCTCTATCACGAAATTATGCAACTGAACGACGGCTTTGATATGGACGGGATCGGGGAAGATCTATTTTTCCTATCCAACGGTCATATTTCGCCGGTATATTATAGTGTTTTGGCCAGAAGAGGATATTTTCCGGTGGATGAGCTGAACACTTTTCGACTGATCGATTCGCGCCTTCAAGGACACCCTACGACCCATGAGGGATTGCCAGGGGTTCGCATCGCCTCGGGTTCGCTCGGGCAGGGCATGTCGGTCGCCATAGGAGCGGCTTTGGCCAAAAAGCTCAATAATGACAACCATATAGTCTATAGCCTACATGGTGATGGGGAATTGCAGGAAGGACAAAATTGGGAGGCCATAATGTATGCTTCAGGGAATAAGGTGGATAATCTTATCGCCACGGTTGATCTTAATGGCCAACAGATTGATGGCGCTACGGATACTGTTCTACCCATGGGGAATTTGAAAGAAAAGTTCGAAGCCTTTGGTTGGGATGTGCTCGAAGTTGAACAAGGAAATGACCTTCAGTCCGTGATCGATGGTCTAAAAGAAGCGAAGTCTAGAATAGGAAAAGGGAAACCAGTCTGCATCCTATTGCACACTGTAATGGGCAATGGGGTCGATTTTATGATGCATACGCACGCTTGGCATGGCAAGGCGCCCAACGATGAGCAACTGGCTATCGGACTTGAGCAGAATGCCGAAACCTTAGGAGACTATTAATGAGATTCCTAGCCGTTCTTTTTTTGATTCATCTCTCAAGTTTTTGTGTAGCGCAAGAAGTTGAACAGGACTCCATTATCCAGTATGTATTCGAAAACGAATTCGTTTATGGTGAAGTGAAATTAGATCCATTGGAAAACGAGAACGAGCTCTTAACGGTGCACTTTACCTCAGACAAGTTTTTAAAAATGAGTTTTCCGGTAAATGGCGTTATGGAGTATATCTTGATAGATAACCTCCGAGAATTTGGCGCCATGCGGAACCAAGATTCGATAGATATCAAAGACTATAGTGATATGCCAAAAAAGGCAGAGGGCTCTATGGGCATACAGTTGGTGAAAACGGGAGAAGCGAGCTATGGGGAATATGAGTGCGACATCTACGAGGCAGCGGTAGGTACTGGCACCTTAGAACTCTATTTCGAGAAAAAGGAGTCGATAACCTTTAATTCGTTCATCACCAAGTTTTTACTCACTAGAGGGATTGCAGTAGATGAGAACGCCATTCCCAAAGGGAAAATCGTATTGATCAAAGATGACAAGGTCAACGAAGGTGGTTTTGCCCTTGAATTAAAAGAGTACACTGAAAATATACAGATTGAATTTACGCTAAAAACAGGCGAATGATGAACTATACCAACCAAGGAAATAATGATACGCGTAGTGGTTTTGGTGCCGGAATGACAGAGCTCGGCAGAACCAACCCAAAAGTAGTTGCACTCTGTGCCGATTTGATCGGCTCCTTAAAGCTGCAACAGTTTATCGATGAGAATCCCGAACGTTTTTTTCAAGTGGGTATTGCCGAAGCCAACATGATGGGTATTGCGGCCGGTTTAACGATTGGCGGTAAAATACCGTTTACGGGTACTTTTGCAAACTTCTCTACCGGAAGGGTATATGACCAGATTCGACAGTCTATAGCCTATTCTGACAAAAATGTAAAGATTTGTGCATCGCACGCCGGTTTAACTTTGGGAGAAGATGGGGCTACCCATCAAATCCTGGAGGACATCGGACTCATGAAAATGCTTCCGGGGATGACGGTCATCAACCCATGTGATTACAATCAAACCAAGGCAGCGACCATAGCAATTGCAGATCATCACGGTCCGGTTTACCTGCGCTTTGGAAGACCCAAAGTGGCTAATTTCACGCCTGTTGACCAAAAGTTTGAAATCGGAAAAGCATTGATGTTACAAGAGGGTACCGATGTAACGATCGTGGCTACCGGTCATATGGTTTGGGAAGCGTTGCTTGCTGCAGAAGCCTTGGAAACCGAAGGAATTTCTGCAGAGGTCATCAATATCCACACCATTAAGCCTTTGGATGATGAGGCCATTTTAAAGTCGGTCAAAAAAACATCCTGTATCGTTACGGCCGAGGAACATAACTTCTTGGGTGGACTCGGTGAAAGTGTTGCCAGAGTGCTAACTACGCAACATCCTACCCCTCAGGAGTTCGTGGCAACACAAGATACTTTTGGGGAAAGCGGAACCCCTGCACAGCTCATGGAAAAATACGGCCTGAACAATAAAGCCATAGTTGCTGCCGTTCATAGGGTATTGCAACGAAAGAGATAATGGTATCGTTTTTGATACCATAGCAAGTATTAAAAACGGGAACATTATGAAAATAACAAAAAGTATTCTTCTATCAGCGGTTTTTACCCTTGTCGGACTTACCGCATTCGCACAAAAAGATTCAGGTTTCGGTATCAAGGCCGGGGTCAATTATAATCAAAGTGGTGATTTGATCGCTACAAGTGATTTGGCCATCGAAGATATAAGGCGTGGTGCCGACGGTAAGTTCGGTTATCATGTTGGGGTTTTCGGAAAAATCGAAATCGCAAGGTTATACCTTCGTCCTGAGCTGATTTATACCAAAGCTTCGAGTAGCTATGACATCGACGGCGACAATACCTACAGCACTTCAAAAGTAGATTTACCAATTTTGGTAGGTGTAAATCTCATCGGACCACTTCATATTTTTGGTGGACCTGCCTTACAGGCTACAGTAAATAGCGATTTTGAAAACTTCAGCATAAATGAACTGGAGAACGATTTTACCGTTGGCCTTCATTTAGGTATTGGAGTTAATCTCGGTGCCCTAGGGCTCGATGTGCGCTATGAAAGAGGTCTTTCTGAAAACGAGGCCACCTTCGTAAGCGATAACGTTAGCGGCGTTGACGGTAGGGTAGATTCTAGACCTTCTCAGGTCATTTTCTCTTTATCTTATAAACTGTAAACTACTTTTATAAAAAAACTCCCCAATGATTTTCATTGGGGAGTTTTTTTAGTTGTCATCGTTTCTTGATGCCGTATCATCCGTATCCAAATAATTTGGAATCCCATCTCCATCGGTATCATCATTTAAAGGGTTACCATCTCCGATATCATTCTCAGGGTCACCATCGCCATCGCGATCAACCGTTAAATCAGTATCAGGTTCAAGGTCTTCATCTCGGGTTAAGGTGCCATCACCATCATCGTCACTATCTAAATAATTAGGTATCGTATCCTCGTCGGTGTCATCATTAAGCGGGTTTTCATCACCATCTAGGTCTTCTATAAAACTCGGAACACCATCACGGTCATGATCTGCCGTATTGCTCACCAACAACTCAATATTGAATACCAAGGGCGCATAGAGCGTTCCGGGTTGAGACCCATTGAAATACGCCAATCCTGATGGCATAATAATAAGGCCCGTGCCAAAATTATTGACTTCAAAAGTGCCATCATCATTGATCACGATTTCATCGCCCGAACGAAATTTTGGCAATCCCTTTTTAAAGCCCCGTATCGTCCCTGGATTGAACTGCGTTAAGGTGCCTTGAAGATCTAGCCATACAGGTGCTCCGGTATTGCTATCAAAGACGACATTGTCTAAACGAAAACCTTCATACCTTAAAAAAACCGAGTCTAGGGGTGTCGGCATTGCACCTGCCCCCGTATCGGTATCTAGATAGTAAAGGGTATGTGCAATATCATTTTCTTCAACATTAAGACCGAAAGCGGTAGAAGAAACGGTAATTATTTCAGATTCGACTTGCGCCATTAATGGCGTTTTCATGGCATTATCCCCAGCAATCGTATCGATTCTAATCTTGAAATCAAAATCCGCCGGTGGGTTTTCAAACTCCTCATAGTTATAGAAATGCGTTTCCAAATATTCCTTTATGGCGGCATCGTCCTCAAGCGTTTGGTCGCCCAATAATCTTGGAGGAATTACTGTGGGATCATTTTCATCGTCGTTCTTACAAGACCCTAAAATGCCCACTAAAACCAACAGCAATACAATTCTCTTAAAGTTCATTTGTTCGTTATATCTATATACAGGGGCGCAAGATACAATTTTCCATTATTTTTGCGGATGACCTTAACAAAGAATTTGGACAGGAAATGCGTATAGACAAATACCTCTGGTGTACCCGATATTTTAAAACTAGGAACATGGCAACCAATGCCTGTAAAAAAGGGCAGGTAAAGGTCAACGATACCATTGTAAAACCGTCTCGTGAGGCATACCCGATGGATACCATCGTTGTGCGTAAGAACCAGATTGATTACCGTCTTACCGTACTCGATATTCCCAGCAGTCGCGTAGGTGCCAAATTGGTAGGTATGTATCGCAAGGATACCACTCCCAAAGAGGCATTTGAAACCGATGAATTGCTCAAATTCGCCAAGGACTATTATCGAAAAAAAGGCACGGGCCGCCCTACCAAGAAAGATAGAAGACAGATAAAGGGGTATTGGGATTCCCCGAATAATGAAGATGAAGAATAGCCAATTGACCAATCCTTAAAGATTATTCGTTCTTGTGTATCTTTGAATACATATTACCGCCCTATGGAAAATAAAATTCTTTCGCATCAAGAAATTCAGCATAAAATTAAGCGCATAGCCTACCAGATCTATGAGGCCAATGTTGATGAGGCCGAAATCATTATCGCTGGTATCGATGGGGGCGGATTGCAGTTTGCAAAAAAGATACAAACGGTACTTCGGCAAATAACCAAGGCCGAAATTGTGCTATGTAAGGTTATGATGGATAAGAGCAACCCTTTGGAAAGTGGGGTAACCACTTCTATCGGTGCCGATTCATACCACAATAAGTCGGTAGTACTCGTCGATGATGTTTTGAATTCGGGAACAACCTTGATCTATGGGGTACAGCACTTCTTAAAAACCCCATTGAAACAACTTAAGACTGCCGTTCTTGTGAATAGAAACCACAAAAAATATCCGGTGAAGGCCGACTATAAGGGCATTTCGCTAAGCACCTCCCTTCAAACCCATGTACATGTTTCCTTTCAGGCGAAAGACGACAAGGTATTCCTAGACTAACTTTTCTGAAATTAGCGCTGCAATTTCTTGAGGCTTTCGGCCATCTGTACGAATAGTCGTAGGAGCCTGGTTGTAGAAAAAACTGCGTTCGAACAAGTGCTTGCCAATAAATTCGGGCAATTCTTGGTTCGGGATATTTTTGATCATCGGTCTATGTTCTTTTTCACGAGACAAGCGGTCTACCAATAATGGCAGGGATAATTTCAAATAGAACACATTTGGGGTATTCGCAATTATTTCTTTCATGTTTAGTCCATAACAAGGGGTTCCCCCACCGGTAGCCAAAACGAAGTTGTCACGATTAACAAGAATTTCCTTCAAATATTCAAACTCCTTTTTTCTAAAATAAATTTCCCCGTGCTGCGCGAAAATTTCAGCAATTGACAAACCCTCGGCCTTTTCGATATAGGAATCCAAATCTAGAAACGCGCATTTTAAGTGTTCAGAAAGTGCCACACCTATGGTAGACTTTCCACTACCCATATACCCTACTAAAACTACCTTCAAAAGTTTGTCTTTTGGCAAAAATGAATGAATTATTTTCAAATTCAAAGAAAAGCTAAATTTCTTGTAAAATCGACTTGTTAAATAAATTATTGAGGTTATATTTGCAGCCGCTAAGCGCAGAACTTGGCACTGAAATTATGACCTGGTAGCTCAGTTGGTAGAGCATCTCCCTTTTAAGGAGAGGGTCCTGGGTTCGAGCCCCAGCCAGGTCACAAAAAGTTAAGTCATGTACTTAGCTTTTTTTGTTTAAATTCATTTTTTATTTAGCGCACGTGGCGGAATTGGTAGACGCGCTACCTTGAGGGGGTAGTGTTCGCAAGGACGTGGAAGTTCGAGTCTTCTCGTGCGCACAAAGCCCTGATCTAGCGATCAGGGTTTTTTGTACAGCTTATATTGAATTCCGCAATTAGTACCAAGACCGGTTAGTCAAGCATTTATTAAACTTTAACGTTATCATAGGAAGTTCGCTTTGATAAAATCGTAAATTTGTTTAACGATACGGCAAAAACTATGAACAACGTTAAGAAACACTTTAGTATCAGAGATTTAGAAAACCTTTCTGGTATTAAAGCACACACGATACGAATTTGGGAAAAGCGGTATAACCTGCTTTCCCCTATGCGGACCAAGACCAATATTCGTACGTATAGCCTAGAGAGTCTTCAAAAACTCTTGAACATTACCATGTTGTACCACAATGGGTATAAGATTTCTAAAATCGCTAGGCTCATTGAGTCCGATATTCCAATGGTAGTCAAGGAAATTGTGGCAAAGAACAGTGTCAAGAACCATGCGATCAATGCCATGAAGTTGGCGATGATCAATTTTGATCAGACCCTATTTTTAAATACCTATAATGGTTTATTGGCCTCTAAATCTTTTAGGGAGATTTTCAATGAGGTTTTTATACCACTTTTGAACGAATTGGGTCTCTTATGGCAAACCAATACCATTAGTCCGGCCCATGAGCATTTTATTACGGGTTTGATCAAGCAAAAAATTCAGACCAGTACAGAAAAATTACTACACATTGAGCCGACAAAGACCGACAAAATTTTTGTCCCCTATTTGCCTGAAAACGAGATTCACGAAATTGGCCTTTTATATGTAAATTACGAAATCGTATTACGAGGATATAAGTCGATCTATCTTGGGCAAACAACACCCTTGGAGAATCTCAAGGATGTCATGAAATTTTATGATAACACCTATTTTCTTTCATACTTTACGGTGCATCCCACAAAAGACAAAGTTTTAAGGCATGTAACTGATTTTCATAAAATGGCCTTAGCGAACAACGCCTCGAGCAAACTATGGCTCTTAGGAAAGCAGAACCAATACCTGCAACAAGAAACCTTGCCCAGCAGTGTCCGCACCTTTAACTCTATTGAACATTTGGTTCAGGAGCTTTAGTCTTTCCACCCAAAGAATTGCAAGAACAATCCATGAATAAAAAAGTAATCGTCATAGGGTCCGGGTTTTCATCCCTTTCTGCCGCCTGCTATCTAGCGCAAGCCGGTTACGAGG
This sequence comes from uncultured Flavobacteriaceae bacterium, assembly GCA_938017825.1. Classification (GTDB taxonomy): domain Bacteria; phylum Bacteroidota; class Bacteroidia; order Flavobacteriales; family Flavobacteriaceae; genus Pelagihabitans. Next base: position 3,989 of record CALIJE010000076.1, on the reverse strand, counting down.
TAGAAGTATTTGAAAAAAACGACACTGTGGGAGGGCGCTGTAGACAATTCAAGAAAGAGGGGTTTACCTTTGATATTGGTCCGAGTTGGTACTGGATGCCCGATATTTTCGATAAGTTCTTTGGTGATTTCGGAAAACAAAGAGCCGATTTTTATGAGTTGGACAAGTTGAGTCCGGCATACAAAATATTCTTTGCCGACGATATTATCACCGTTGGGGACAGCATGGATAAAATCTGTGTTGAATTTGAGCGTATCGAAAAAGGCAGTTCTGTTCACTTGCGCAAATTCATCAAAAAAGCACAAGAGAATTATGATATCGCAATTAATAAGGTAGTACTGCGCCCGGGAATCTCGCCATTCGAATTGGTTACCCCCGAAACGGCGCTCAGGGTAGATCAATTCTTTAAAACCATTAGTGGGGAAGTGCGTAAAAAATTTAAAAACCCCAAACTGATTTCAACCTTGGAGTTTCCAGTTTTGTTTTTAGGGGCAAAACCCAACAAAACGCCTTCGTTCTACAGTTTTATGAATTTTGCCGATTTTGGCCTAGGCACCTGGCACCCTAAAGGAGGTATGTATGAAATCATCAAAGCCATGTCTACCTTGGCCATACAATTGGGAGTGCAGGTTCATACCGACAGTACCGTCGAAAAAATTCACGTTGAACACGGAAAAGTTACGGGAATAACCGCAAACTCGACTTTTATAAATTCCGATATTGTTTTAAGCGGAGCGGACTACCATCACTCGGAAACTCTATTGGATAAAAAATACAGACAATACTCCGAATCGTATTGGGAGAAGAAAACGTTTGCACCATCATCGCTCTTGTTTTACATTGGTTTTGACAAAAAATTAAAGAACATAGAGCATCATAATCTCTTCTTTGATACCGATTTTGATCGCCATGCAGAGGAAATCTATGATACCCCAAAATGGCCTACAAATCCGTTGTTTTACGCGAATTTTCCTTCGGTAAGCGATTCGTCTATGGCCCCTGATGGCTGCGAGACCGGTTTTTTCTTGGTACCCATAGCAACAGATTTAGAAGATACACCCCAATTACGTGATCAATATTTTGATATTATCCTCGAAAGATTCGAGAAGCGTACGGGGCAAAGTGTTGAAAATAATATTATATTTAAAGAGTCTTTTTGCGTAAATGACTTCGTCAAAGACTACAATTCATACAAAGGCAATGCCTATGGTATGGCTAACACGCTGTTACAAACTGCGTTCCTACGGCCAAAATTGAAAAGTAAAAAAGTAAAGAACCTGTTCTTTACCGGACAACTTACGGTTCCGGGTCCTGGAGTACCACCCTCACTGATTTCCGGAAAATTAGTATCTGAATTAATCACTAAAAACGGGTAATCTATGAAAGCCACTTTTGATGAAGTTTCGTACCAATGCAGTAAGCTCGTAACGGAGTCTTATAGTACCTCTTTCGCCTTAGCTACCAAAATGCTGGGGTCCTCGATACGAGCTGATATATACAATATATATGGCTTTGTGCGCTTTGCCGATGAGATAGTGGATACCTTTCATGACTACGATAAGGAAGTGTTGTTCCAAAAGTTCGAAAAGGAGCTAGATGACGCGATACGTGATAGAATAAGTCTTAACCCAATCCTAAATTCGTTTCAGCACACCTTTCATAAATATGACATTCCAAGACACTTGGTCGATTCTTTTATGAAAAGCATGCGTATGGATCTTCATAAGACCATCTACAATACCGATGCCGAATACAAGGCCTATATCTATGGTTCGGCAGATGTTGTTGGCCTCATGTGCCTGCAGGTTTTTGTAAAAGGTGATGAGGAGAAATACGAAAAGCTCAAACTGTCGGCCATGTCATTGGGCTCGGCATTTCAAAAAGTTAATTTTCTCAGGGATTTGAAGGCAGATTTTGAAGGTTTGAACCGCACATACTTCCCCAACACCAATTTAATGGAGCTCGATGAACATTCGAAGAAGCGCATCGTAGATGAGATCAAGGTAGATTTCGCTCGTGGGTATGAAGGAATAGAGCAATTACCGACCGATGCCAAATTTGGGGTCTATACGGCCTATAAATACTATAGTAAATTGCTCTTAAAATTGCAGAACACCCCTCCTTTGGAAATTAAAAATGCACGGATTCGTGTGCCAAACTATCAAAAATTCGGACTGTTGGCAAAGTCCTATGTTAACTATAAATTGAATTTAGTCTAATGAAAGTTTTATTCTGGATACTCATATTTCTAGGCACTTTTTCGATTATGGAATTTATGGCCTGGTTCACCCATAAATATGTAATGCACGGTTTTTTATGGAGCTTGCACAAAGACCATCATCACAAGGATCATGATTCTTGGTTTGAGCGAAACGACGCCTTCTTTATCTTTTATGCCATAGTAAGTATGGCACTTTTCTATGCCGGGGCCAATGGTTGGTGGTACGGCTGGGCTTTGGGCTTTGGCATCCTAGCCTATGGAATCGCGTACTTCTTGGTTCATGACATCTTTATACACCAACGCTTTAAGCTCTTTCGAAATGCAGACCACTGGTACGCAAAAGGGGTTCGCAGGGCCCATAAAATTCATCATAAGCATTTAGGGAAAGAAGATGGCGAGTGTTATGGAATGCTATTCGTACCTTTCAAATATTTCAAAAAGTAAGGTACCCCTACTCTGCCAACAATTCCTCTAACAACACATCTACCGCGCCATTATTCCAATCAGAAATATCCGTTTGGTGAACTCGTATCATGCCGTCTTTGTCTATGACATAACATCCAGGAGGTTCTAGTAAGCCTATTGGGCTTGGCTCACCGATAATTTGATATGTTATGGGAAAGGTATAGTTGTTCTTGGCCATATATGCTTCAACGGGCTCGCGCTCTTCATTGCTAATGATATAGAAGTCTACACGGTCATGGTAGCGGTCATAAAGTTCACGAACCTCTTTCATTTGCGCTCTTGAAGGTAAATGCCATGACGCCCAGAAATTGATAAACACTACTTTTCCTTTGGATTTTTCAAAATTGAAAAAATTCCAATCCGCATCTTTTAACTTCCAGGAATATCCATTGATCTTATTACTACTGTCCGAATCGATGATTGTTGGCGAGGACGCAAAGAGTCTGTTCAAGAACAACTTGCTATAGTCGCCCAAGGGTGTTACAAAAAATGATAGTATTGCTGCAAATAGCAGTAAGGAAAAAAATGTATTCTTCTTCATTAAGGGAAAAGTAAGGGCTTTACCAAAACTAAAAAACTCTCGAATATCTTCGAGAGTTTTTTAGGATTATTTCATTGAAAACTAGGCTGCGTTTTCTCTTTTTATGACATTCAGGGCCGAACCTTCTCTGTACCAACCAATTTGAGCCTCGTTATAGGTATGGTTCACCATAATGGTATCGGTGCTTCCATCGGCATGAACGACCTCAACGGTCAAGGGTTTTCCCGGAGCAAAATCCGCAATATCAATAAAATTAAATGTATCGTCCTCTTGTATCAGATCATAATCACCCTCATTGGCAAAGGTTAAGCCTAACATGCCCTGTTTCTTCAGGTTCGTTTCATGAATACGTGCAAAAGACTTTACGATTACTGCAGCAACACCCAAATGTCGCGGTTCCATAGCAGCATGTTCCCGAGAGGAGCCTTCACCATAATTATGATCGCCCACTACTACTGTTCTGATTCCTGCCGCTTTATATGCTCTTTGGGTATCCGGCACTCCGCCATAATCGCCTGTCAATTGACTCTTTACAAAATTGGTTTTCTTGTTGTAAGCGTTCACCGCACCAATCAAACAATTGTTCGAAATATTGTCTAAATGACCTCTATAGCGCAGCCAAGGACCAGCCATCGAGATATGATCTGTAGTACATTTACCAAAGGCCTTGATCAATAATTTAGCACCTTGTAGCTCACCATCTTCAATAGGTACAAAGGGTTCCAACAATTGCAGGCGTTCAGAATCTGGAGCCACTTTTAC
>CALIJE010000075.1 GCA_938017825.1 uncultured Flavobacteriaceae bacterium | reverse complement strand
ATAGGAGTTTGTTTCTTCGACTGCATAAAGAAATTTATTATCGGGCGATAATTTTACAAAGGATGGATTTTCCATTTCTGCGACCAATGTCATATTGGATAGATTTCCGGTCACTGTATCGAAAAGTGCACGATAAACGCCCTCGCTTTCCCCATTGGTATAGGTACCAATATAGAGCGGTGTTGGGCTCGATTTTTCAACTTTTGTACAGTTCATAACTAAGAATATGGCGGTAAGGATAAATAGGCAATTTTTCATGAGCTAGCATTTCGAAGCGCTAAAATACGAAGATCCTTCCCAACGAATGTTGGGAAAATTGCATTGTACTACTTACTGTTTTCCGTGCTTGATCATATCGAGGACATAGTGTAACTCGGTGTCGCGATCTGCCAAAAAATCGGCAACGGTCGGTGAGACGATAATGTCTGGTTTTATACCGAAACCATCAGGCTCTTGACGTTGGGGCGTTTCTAATTGCATTAAGCCTAACTGAAAGGCCAGTTTGGAGTGGGGTAGGGTAATGATCTTAAATTGCCCGGCAACCGTACCGTTGTAGGCCCCTCCGGTTTCTTCGCCGATAAAAAGGGCGCGTTTGTTCCCATGAAGTTGACTCGCTAATGTAGTCGAAGCCGAAAAGGACCCGCCGTTAACCAACACATAAATTTTTCCTTTAAAATTTAGAGGTTTCGGTTTCGTAGTTTTTGATTCCTTAAAGTGGTACCTAAGCCGACCCTCTGTTTTTCTTGTTTTGGTAAGGTTGTCAATCAAGAAGTAGGGCAGCATGGCAGTTTGTGCGACAACGGAGAACAGATTGGAATTACGACCATAGAATTTTTTGATATTCGGCAGACGTGTCTTCACTTCACCCGGACGTACAAATTGATACGAAGTGTCAGTGAGGTAACCATAAAAGTCATGTATTTGATCGAGATTACCTCCAGGATTGTCGCGAATGTCAATAATTAGATACTGTGCCTTGGCAGAATCCAATTTGGCAAAACTCTCTTCGAAGAACTCCTCATGGGAGCCATTGTTCCAAGAGCGGATTTTAAAGTATCCGATTTGGGCGGTCGAATCCAAGAATTTGAAATTTCGGGTGAAGCGATTTCGCGCTGGAATGAACCCGTACTTTCGGTTTCTTTTTTTGAGCTGTTTACGACGTACTTTTTCGGCCTTTTTTTGGGCCTTGGTCAAACGCGGTCGTTGTACAATTTTTGTCGAATCAATTGACCTTGGTTTTAGGAAGGAACTGTCTTTCAAATAGCGATTGAAGTGCTTTACAAAGACCGAATCATGTTTCATCAAAATCAATGAAACACTATCACGGTACCCTTCATGTTTACTATAGGCAGCCGTAAAATTATTAGCAATAAAGGGACTTTGGAAAGTGGAGTTGTACCCATCGGAAGAAAACGTGCTGCAATACTTCTTTACAAGTTCTGCAGTGGTTTCCATCCCTACCGCAACCAACTGACTTCCTATGAGAACTGAATCTTTTGCTCCGGTACCGGAAATCCAAAATCCATCTTCAATAAACTTTAATTCCAGGTCGAAGAAATCAAGTTTTGTGTTTTTTAGGTAATTCGTTTCCTTTTTTGAAAACCTTCGGTCAGGAAAATCGCCGATGATATGTCCCTGTCGTATTTCAGCAACAACAGGGCTCAAGGCCATATAAAACTCTTTCGCGTTCAAAGGTCGGGTAATGCTCTTCTTTAGGCTGTCGAATTTACGATCCAATACTTCCTTGGAAACATATTGGTACAGTTTGGGTTGTAGTTTTTGAAACTTTTTATAGGTAAAATCAATATCTTTTCGCAGTTCATCTGGGCTGTATGTGTTACCTAAAGAGGCATTGTGCTTTTTTACGCTTGCGCAAGACGCGAGGGCGAGAAGTACAATTGGCAAAAGCGATTTTTTAAGCATTTAACCCCAAGGTTTGGTTTCCTAAAAGTAGCATTTTTAATGCCAAATTAGTTGGACGTTAACGTTCGGTCGATTTCCTTTTTTAAATACCAGCCAGTAAAAATAGTTGCCAAAAGATCTGAAATAGGAAACGAAATCCATACGCCGATTTCTCCCCATATCGAAGGCAGTATCAATATCAAAGGGATAAAGAAGAACGCTTGCCGAAGTAGGGTAAGCAATAACGCCGGAATGGCCTTTCCGATAGCTTGAAAGTAGGCCGATCCAATTAATTGTATGGCCACGATTGGTGTGGCCGCAAAAACCCATCTCATGGCGCTGGGCATATTTTCCAAGACATAGGAATTAATAGCTATTTCATTGGCTGGCATACCTTCTTTGGTACTTAAAAAGAGCGATGCAATTTCTGAAGGAAAAATAAATAGTCCGAGGAAGACGATTGTTCCCAAAATACAGGCATATTTTATCGAGGTATAGATACTTTCTTTTACCCGGTCATATTTTTCTGCACCGTAATTAAAGCCGGCAATCGGAAGAAACCCTTGCGAAATACCAAAAACAGGAAAAAGGGCGAACATTAGCATTCTTCCTATGATTGCATATACGGCCACCATGGCTTCTCCTCCTAAATCGAACAATATATTGTTCAATATCAAAAAAGTGACGCTCGCTGCTGCCTGTCTTGCAAGGGTAACAAATCCTAAAGAACCGATTTCCTTGAGAATTCCCGAATTGAGTCCGAAATGTCCAAAGTCGATTTTAAGGTCCGAATTTTTTGATAAAAAGAAAAAGAGAATATAGCTGAACGAAAGCAAATATGCTCCGGTCGTGGCCCATGCAGCTCCCGCCATGCCCCAATCAAAAACATATATAAAAATATAGTCCATCAGTAGATTGCCCACGGAGGGTATTATCATGGCAATCATGGCAAATTTTGGCTTTCCTTCTGCACGGATCACCGTATTGCCCATCATGGTCAAGGCCAAAAATGGTACTCCGTAAAAGATGATGGTGTAGTATGTCTTGGCCATTCCGAAGATATCGCCCTTTCCACCAAAAGCAGGAATAAGGGTATCTACGAATAGTAGGCCGAGGATAACCATAACCACGGTAATGGTGATGGTCAGTGTTATTTGATTGCCGAAGGTTTTTAGGGCTTTTGCTTTATTATCGGCGCCCAAGGCTCGTGAAATTATGCTAGATCCGCCGATACCTATCGCCATACCCAGGGCTGCAATAAAGAACGAAACCGGCAAGACTACGTTGATAGCCGCAATTGCGATGGTTCCGATCCAGTTTCCCACGAAAATTGAATCGACCAGTATGTTAAGGCTCATGACCAAAATACCGATAGCTGCAGGAACCGATTGGCTAATCAATAATTTGCTTATCGGCTGCGTGCCCAATTCTTCAGAACCTAATTTTGCCATTTTCTATTGTTAGCCCTGTGCTCGATGCGTACTATTGGAAGTGCACAATCGCCTTGCTAGTATTTAGTATTAGGGCAACTTTCCGTTTGCCTCCCATTCTTGAGCCCACTTCGCCATAACACCAACCCAAGCATCATTATCGTTTAAACAGGCAATATGTTTGTATTGCTCCCCGCCTGCCTCTTCGAATTGCTCTTTTCCCTCCATTGCTATTTCTTCTAGAGTTTCTAGGCAATCGGAAACGAAAGCCGGGGTGATGACTGCCAACCGTTTTTTGCCTTCTTGGGCCAAACGCTCAAATTCATAGTCGGTATATGGCTTCAACCATGGGTCGCCGGCCAATCGGGATTGGAAAGAACTACTTACTTTTTCTTCCGGTAATCCTAAGTACGCCTTAACCCTTTCTGTGGTGTCATAGACCTGGTGACGATAACAAGAATTATGTGCAACGGAATTTACGTTACAGCAACTCCCATTGATCTTGCAGTGGAACTTTGTAGGATCACTCTTGCGTATATGGCGTTCCGGTATTCCGTGATAGGAAAATAGGATATGATCATATTCGAAGCCCTTTAAGCCTTCCGAAATACTTTCTGAAAGGACCTTGATGTAATCGGTATTTTTATAAAATGCCGGCATCGTTGTAAGCCGCATATTCGGAAAATGTTCAGTTTGCTCTTCCATGGTTTTTACTACAACAGTTTCGTAGCTCGACATCGCATAATGGGGATACAATGGAACCAGCAATACTTCTTCAACTCCTTGATCATGAAGTTCCTGAAGGGCATTTTTTATTTTCATGCTTCCATAACGCATGCCCAGCGCTACCGGCATCGTAGTCTGTTGGCGCAGTTTAGCGGCGAAACGTTCAGAGATTACCACCAAAGGTGAACCTTCGTCCCACCAAATTTTTGCATAGGCCTTGGCTGATTTTTTGGGACGTGTCTGCAAAATAATGCCGCGTACAATAATGTTGCGCAATACGGGGTTGACATCGATGACGCGCTCATCCATCAAAAACTCATCTAAATAAGGCCGAAGGTCTTTGGCCGTTGGGCTATCAGGAGAACCGAGGTTAACCAATAGAATTCCTTTCATTAATTCAATTTTTTTAGGTCCGCCCTGCGTCAGTGGTATTGCACAAGGCTTAGGTGATCAGTTTGCAAAAATAAGCCTTGCAATACGTACAGCCGAGCCAAAGCCGCAATACTTTTTAATGGTAGTATAGAATTTGATGATGATTGTTTCGCAATAGGGTTTAAAAATGATCGACTTTCACGTTCAAAAAATACCTTTTCGAAGAAATATGACGCCCCAAACGTCGTTATATCCTAGACCAAGACCAAATTTTCACAGTTTTTAGGGATATAGGGTGGCTAACTCTGATCTATTTTTGTGTTAATAGGTCGACCAAACCCAACATACTATTTATGCGTTACCTGATTACCGTTTTATGCTCACTTTTCTTTTTTGTATCCTCTGCTCAAGAGGCCAATAGCCTACTCTGGGAAATTTCTGGAAATGGACTCGAAGAAAGTTCCTATTTATATGGCACCATGCACGTAAGCCGGCGTATAGCATTTCGACTCGACGATGTATTTTTTGAGGCGCTCGACAAGAGTGAGGTCATTGCTTTGGAGTCAGATCCGGGAACTTGGTTAGATAGTGATGCCCTCGGCGGTCTTATGGGTTATGGCCAAGGGGTAGGGTTCTATTCAAAAGGTTTTTACCAACATTCGTTTGCGGTAAGGAATCCGACCAAGGAACAGATGGCCGCATATCTTGCGTTTAGCGATAATATGGTTAACGGTATTTTGTACAGGAGTAATGGTAATTCACAAGATTTCGAAGAAGAGACCTATTTAGATATGTTCATTTACCAAGCGGGCAAAAAATTCGATAAAAAAGTGGTCGCTTTGGAGAAGCTGGAAGAGTCCGCAGCTCTGGTCGGACGGGCGAGTATGAACCCAATGAAGCAAAAGCCTGATGAGTGGCTGCAGAAAAAAATGCAGAAACAAGGTTTCATGGTCTTGTTGCAAGATGCCTATAGGGATCGAAATATCAATATGCTCGATTCGATAGATAAAGGCATGTATACCAAGCACTACTTAGAAAACATGCTTTTTAAACGCAATCGCAATATGGCCGAGAAATTGGATTCTGTGGTACGCACCGCCAAGACCTTTACCGGTATAGGCGCTGCCCATTTGCCAGGTAAGGAAGGGGTAATTCAAATGTTGCGCGATCGAGGCTACACCGTAAAACCATTGACGTCGAAGGCAAGCCCAAAAGGAAAACGGATTAAAGAAAAACTGGAAAAGTCTATTCGTGAAAATGAGTACGCCCTTACCGGTCCTGAAGATGATTTTTTCAGTGTCGCCCTGCCCAGTAAGTTATATCCCGTTTCCGACAAACCTGTAACAACCTATGTGGCGCCCGATTTGGCCAATGGAAATTATGTTATGGTGAATAGGATTCCTACTTTTTCATATTTGAAACAAGAGCAACTATACACTTTAGAAGATCTAGATCAAATGCTCTTTGAAAATATACCGGGCAAAATATTGGAAAAGAACAAAATTGAAAGAAGTGGTTATAAAGGCCTCGAAATCAAAAACCAATTAAAGAACGGGGACCATCAGCGATATCATATCTATAAGACACCACTTGAAATCGTAATTTTCAAAATGGGTGGAGAGGGCACATATGTGCAACAATATTCCGATACCATTTTCAATAGCATTGCATTTAAAACGGATAATAAACGGTTTAGAAATTTGACTTCGGGTTTTGAGGACTTTCAGGTTTCGATGCCATCAACCTATAGTTTTCCAAACCGCTTAAGAAGTGGGGATCGCTTTATTCAGGGGCATGATGCCAAAAGTGATAGTTACTATTTTCTTCGGAAAGTATCAATGAACGATTTCAACTTTATAGAGGAAGATACTTTTGAATTAAAGCAGATACAAAAACGATTTTATCAAGATTTGAAATTAAAACCGCAATACAATGATTTTGATTCGAATAGCCTGTCTTCTTCGGCAGCGATTGATACCGTTACCGGCAAGCATCTACACTTGATGACCGCGATTAAGCGCAGTGATTATTACTTGTTGGGAGTGGTAACCAATAATGATCAATTAGCCACCGATTATTTCACATCTTTTAAGCTAAGGCCATCCAAAAACAAAAAGGCGTTTGAAAAAGTCATCGACACGGCCATGTTCTTTAGTACGGTAAGCACTGTTGAACCCCGAAAGTTTGTTGAGAACAGCACTTCTTACATGACAGGGCGCAACAAGCCAAAATCTTACAGTCCTTTCAATAAGAAAACCGTATATCAGAACAAGAACAATGAAGCCATAACTGTTGAACTCAACAAATCGCATGATTTTATGATGTTTCCAAGCATTGATTCCGTCTGGGCCCTGCGAAAGAAGTTATACGCACAGAAACAGTTTAATGTAATCAAGGAGAAAGACAGTAGTTATGCCGATGGTCACCATGAGTTGCAATTGGTGTTGACCGATACTGCCAGTGTTCGAGGAGTGCTGATCAAGAACGTTTTGAAAGGCGGGCTGCTTTATGAAATAAGGGCTCAAGTAGATACGATAGATCAACCTAGTCGCTTTGTGAAGGAGTTCTTTGATAATTTTAAATTACAAGATACCCTGATCGGCAAAGATATTCTGGTAGATCAGGCGCCTATGTTTTTTAAAGCACTTCGTCAAAATGACAGCATTGTCTTGGATGGGTATACTTATATCGATTTTAAGGAAAAACATTTAGATTCTTTAAAATACTATGTTTCGGAATTTGAATTTCCTGACGACAAAAAGCATCTTCAAGCATTTTTGATTCAACAATTGGGCAAATTGAAAGACCCAAGCGTTGTGCCTTTTTTGAGGTCGTTTTACGGGCAATCGTACAACAACTCGAATGCGCAGACCAAAATATTGCAAGCGATTACGTGCAAATCTGATGAAGCTTCGGTTAAACTCCTCTTGGCCTTGCTATCAACAGATCTTCCATTGGTGAGCAACACCTTTGAAATAGACCGTGTTTTTAGACCGTATAAGGACAGCCTTGAACTGGCCAAAAAACTGTATCCAGAAATACTGGATTACAGTGCTATCGAGGAATACAAATCCCCTATTTTTTCAATTCTAGCCAAACTTCAGGAAAAGGGTCTCGTAAAGCCCAAGAGTTATAAAAAGTTCAGAAAACAGATATTGAACGATGCGAAAATTCAATTAAAAAGACAGCTTGGAAATGAAGCTAGCGCTCAAGAGTATGGGTATTATTCAGGCGTGCAGAATGTTAGCAACGGTGTTTTGGTAGATTATATGGTATTGCTTTATCCGTTTAGACAGGAAAAAGACGTGCAACAGTTCTTTAACCGTCTGCAATTGTTGAACGACAAAAACATTCATACAACATATGTAACCCTTTTGGCCAAAAATGGAGTTACGGTTCCTACACAGGCATTATATGATCTTGCAGAGGATGTGAAGAGTAGGGCAATGTTATTTCGAAAGTTGAAAAGAGCGAATAAGCTAGATTTGTTTCCGTCAGAATTCAAGAGTGAATGTTATTTGGCCGAATCATTGTTGCGCGAAATGGGCAATTTTAATGAGCAGAAAGATGCTGTACAATTTTTGGAAAAGAGAGATTTGGTATATAAAGGGAAGGCCTGTACCGGGTATTACTTTAAGACAAAATCAGAAGATGATTACGATGAAAATCCAAAAATGAACCTTATTGTTTTCGAAAAGGCGAAAGGATTAACGGTGAAACCTTTCTATCGTCAACAAGGTCAACGCATAGAGGATACCGAAACCGAGGCCGAGGCAAAGGACCACATTACCGAAACCTTTATTTTAAAGGACCGGCAACGGGCCGAAATATTCCGTCCGAATAGATATGGTGCCTACGGGTCCTATCTCGGCTATTGAAAACAGGAATACGATAGTTTACTCACTAGTTCAAGCTATCGGAAAGGACTTCAATAGCTTTCGTTCCCATAGAATCAATTTCGAGCACTGGAATAGAATCCAATACCGGAATTCTTTCCAAATCCAAGTCTTTTTTCTTGGGATACAAAACACTATCAGGGATTCTTTCCGAGGCTTTCCAGGTTTCACCGAGTTGATTTAAAATTGTCGATGTCCATTGAGAGGGATGCTTGGCATCGATCCAAATTACATCGCGATATTCCGAGTCGACCAAGGCTAAATCGGGTGTTGCAGCCCCGTCGAATTGCTTACTACTGTCACGCACCGCGGCAACGGTTCCAAGGACGAACATTCTTTTTTTGCCCGCAATTTTTTTGATAAACGGCCTAAACTCCACCGGTTTGTTCACAGACCAATCGTATTCTTTTTTTGATTCCACAACCTTAAGAGGCATGGCCGAAACGCCAGCATAACCTTCTTTTTTGGCTGCGTGGTCATAGTAGTACAATTTGTTGGTGCCATCAGCGGGTATCATAACGCTAAAGGCCAAACTGGTTCGTTCGTCGCCTATGGGTTCTAAACCAAACCAATGGTAGAGTCCATCAAAAGCATCGACCTGCATACCTTCGAAATTGAAATCGGTAACATAGGGTTGTTGGTTTTGGTCTTGTGGTAACTCGGGTATCTTTACGGCCGTTTTCATGTTCCAGGGCAGGGGGTCGGTAAAACCGCCCAAAAACTGAAGTGACTGTGCTTGAATACGTGAAATTTTCTCGGCCAAGGTATTTTGGCCTTTGAGATACGGATGGTTCTGAATCTCATCTTGAGGAATATAGGTTCCTTTCCCGATGGTGACACGTTCTAGATAATCATTAAAGTCATGTTCGCCAGATTCTATGACCATTACCCCGCCATAGGTAGGGTAAGGGAAGAAGAAGCCTTGCCATCTAATAAGATTCACCACCTGTACCCATTCGCCCGCATCGTTCTTCATATAAAACACGTCGCTTGGCTCTAGTGTAAAGAGTTGGAAGATATTAAAACGCTGTACGACCGCGTTGTATGTATTGCGACTAAATGCCAATGACTCTCCAATAGAAAACGTAACGGGAATCCTATTCTCGTTCGAGAATCTGGGAAAGGGTGAAGTGCTTTCAACCGTAAAAATTTCCTCACTATTGTCATTCATACGCTGCCAGGTATATTCCTTGGCAGGTTGCACGGCCATCGTCCATTGATTCGTGCTATCTAAACGCACTAAATGGGGAAGGGAAACTTCTTGGGTTTCTCCTACCGATTCATAGGCCATGGTTACGATATTATTGAAGGGCTGTATCCGTTCGTTTTGTGTTAAGGGCAGTTCGTTCAATTCCTCTAATTGCAAATTGTTGAACACATTATAGGTCTGCATGTATTGGTAAAGATTGAGTTTCCAACCAAAGAACCACAAGGTTGCAAAAAAGGCGATGATGCCAACTAAGATCAACACTCTTTTGCCGGCCCCTACGGCACTTCTGAACTTGGTTAAGGTGAGCCAAAGAAATAATCCACATAATAGGATAATGAATACATATTTTCGTAAAAACAGTAATGCTGGTTGGTAGTCATCCCTTAAGAAGAACAAGAGTAGGGCCAAAATGATACCCAAAACGATAAGGATTCGCTTTTGTTTTTTCCCTTTTTGCCAATACGATTTAATCATGTCTTATATTTTTTCACCCCACTAGTTGATCATGCCCTTGTCCTTTAAGCGATCTCGGGCTGACTTTGGTTGTTCTGGTTCTCGCTCAATTTTTTCCGCTTTTTCCTTTGGTGGTTGCGCTACAGTTTTTTCACCTGATGTATCCCCGTCCCCGTCGACCAAATCCTCAACAAAATCTTTCCCTTTATCATATAGCTCCTCCAAGTTTTCTTTGCTGGTACTTTCCTTGGTCAATATGAACACCGATGCAATATAAGTGCCGATAAGGGTGCCTACGATACCCGATGCGAAAAGCTGCACGAAAAACAGGTTTAGTGGAATCAAAAAAGTAACTACCGCCGATCCGATGACAAAAAAGAACGTGATCCATACCAGGCGCAACAGAAAATTCTGTTCATGTACAAACCCCTTTTTGTTATCGGCCTTCATTTGTAAATCTTTCGAATGGGTTATTTTATTTACCATGCGATAGACTTTGTTGTTTTTAGATTCTCTCCAATACCAAACAATCCCGAAAAGGATAGCCAATATAAATGTGATGATTTCCAATGTCATGATGGTTGGTTGTTATTGTTCATTAAAATATTTTCGATAACCCATTCCTTATAACCAGGGTCCCAGGTTTCATAGGCCTTATAAAAAGCTTCTTTGTCGTACCAGTATAAATGTACCGGATCTTTCGGCATTATTTTGGCCAAGAGTCTCCAAATCAAGGCAGTTTGTTCTTCTTCAAGTGATGAATGAGGTTCATAGAGCGACTTTCTGTATTGAATATCTACAACCTCCTCTAGTTGAATATCATTGTCTACTACCAGGCGTTGCAAATAGATTTCGGCACTGGAGACTTTTTTCTTTACATCCATGGGCAAGCGGTCCAAATATTTCTTGAACAGCATTTCATTGTTCAATATTTCCTTAAGCGAATGTTCTTTTTCTTTTAAATGCTCTGTAAATATATGTTTCTTGATTCGTGTGTATCTCGAGGTTCTGAGTGCATCTTTTATATTGCCTTCCACTATAAGATGACGTTCCATGGTCGAGACCAATTCATCATGGGACAAATGAAAAAGTGTTACTTCGTGCGACGTATCGTTAATGGCTTTTTTAAACCAACTCTCGTCCTCGAAAACAAGAATGGTCTCAATAAAGTCCTTGAGAACAAAAACACCTCCAAAAGCCCTTGTATAAAATGAATTTACCTTTAGGGCAATTGGCTCCAACTCTAATTTTCGATGACGCAGGTCACCATATTTGGTGGCAGACTCCAACAATTTCTGATGAACTTTCTTATCAATAAAGTTGTTCTTTCTATTGAACCACTGAATCAAGGCACGCTGTTCTTGTTGCTTTTCCAGGAGTTTGTTCAATAGTGTAAAGCGCACTGAAATTTTATCATACCGCAACAAATCAAAAGGTTCAAAGAAGGTATCGATGTCTTGATCGAGATGTACGATCAAGGCCGAATCTTTGGTAATGTCCCTAATTTCGCGCGGATAGGCCGCAAATACTGCCGTCATCACGTCTCTATCGAAACTATGCGAGGGCATGTGTACAGGCTTTCCGTTTTGGTTCGGGGTAAGTAGCAAGGCATTGACATTGGCTTCACCGGTATTAAGGTACCAATTGTCCTTTTTTTCTTGTGCGACCTCAGGACTCCAGCCCATACCATCGACTGAAAATTGCTTTAATTTTGTCGGCTTTACGCCAAGTAGCGACAAGCACTCATTGTAACGCTGCACCAATGACCCAGCTAGCGGTACCAAAGCTCCACCAATCAAACCAGCTTGTCGTAGTTTTTCCATTAGCGTTTTACTCCTTTGTCAAAGAGCCTATTGGCCTCTAGGTTTACTTGCAGATCGTGCACCCGCCCATCTACTTTTCGTTTAAAATCGGTATCGGCGATAGTGGCTACATTATCGAGATAGCGCACTACTTCTTGCCGTCGGATATCAGAAAAATTGAGTCCTTTCATATTTTGCTTCATCAGCTCTTGCAACATATTGTATTTGGTGTCATAGTCCTTTTTAAAATAAAGCGAAGCATCGGTAAACCAGTCCTCCGGGAGGTCAAAATCAGTTAAGCGTAACGAAATCGCACTTTGTATATTTCGAATGTCTCTGGAAGAGAAGAAAGGAAAGGCTTTTTGAATATTCTGATAGAGTTGCGCGAAGAACATATGCGTATCGGTTTTGTGCTCCGCTTCTGTTTTTTCATAGATTTCCAATACTTTGGCCTCTGTTGGTTTTTCACTTTGTTTTAAAATTTCCCCCAGGTTTTTTGCGAGTCCCTGCTCACTTAAAAAAGTATAATCCTTAGGGTTTTTCATATTGACGAATTCGGGCATTTTCTCGTCTAACTTGTGCCACCATAAATGATCTTGATCTATAAAATCGGGGATCGTTCTTGCGCCATCGATCTTGAACCTACCTTGAACCCGAGAAATAACTGCTTTGTCGAGCATTTCGGGCAGGTTAGTGAATAGACCAATAGAACTGTTACCGTAATTGATAGCATAGGCTCCTTCGGTATACCGTAAAAAAACACCTATGACCTCTTTTACCCCAGCGGAAACTCCTTGGGCCGTTCGTTCTTGAAGATTGTTCTCTGCATCGTCGATAGGAGCGAAAATAAGTTTGGAAGGGTCTTGAAGGGGTTTCATCCACTGTACCATTTTCTCGGCCGAACCGCCCTGAAAGGTCGAAATCAGGGTATCGGGCATAGGGTGGAACAAAAATGGAATCTCGAGCTCTTCACAGTGCTTTTTAAGTCTGGTCGCAATGGCCGCGATCAGCATACTTTTCCCGGTGCCGGGGATGCCGTATCCCATAAAGACGGGCATAAAACCTCCCAATTCTTGAAAAGGATTCTTCTTAGCGGTAAAATCATAACTGAGCATTCGCTCGGTCAAACGTCTGGCAAAGTGCTTGGCATCTCGATTCCCAACAATTTCCTCGAATTGAATTGTATTGAATTCGACGCTCTTAGCGGTTCCCTCCATCACATTTTCCCATCCGGAAACGGCAAACTCACTTTTTTCAAGCTTATAGGTACGATCCGTAATGGTTTCGGTATGATCTAAGCTGCCGATGCGCATTTGAATTTCGGAGAGTAGGGCCTCAAAAAACACTACGGTAAAATTTAGCACCTCTTCGTCGGAAGTAATGATCTCAGGATGATCTAAATATTTCTCAAAATAAAAAAGCATACAAGAAATACCTTTCAGGGGCGACATGAGGGACACTTCCGGTATGCCAGCAAATTTGTTTTTCATGACACTGAGGTCGTCAGATACCATGGGCTTTAGATCGTACAAAATGCGATATGCGATTCCGAATAGCATAAAGGCGGTCGCCGTTTGTAATTTGGAATCATATTCTTTTCGTTGACCAGAATCCAAGGTCGATTTCCGTTCGTTCAGGGATGAAAGTCCCGATGCGTCAAAATAGCTGTCCTTTAACCAAATTCCCAGGGTGATTCCTTCTTGTAAGGAATAGAGTGCTTGATTTAAATGAACCGGAATAGCGACCGAATCTGGCAACAATCTTTTTTTGAGGGATAAAATGGTTTTGGATACCGAGGTGACTTCGCTTCCGCCTTTGCCCTGAGCCTTTGAAAGATATAGCAGAATAGAACTATCTTTTTGATTCTTGTCTCTACTTTTAGCCTTGCTGCCTTGCTCCCACTGAACACCCTTTAGGTAGGAGGTGGCCTCGTTTCGCAATGCTTCAAGCTCGTTTAGCTTTATAGGGAAGGTACTATTATGTTCCATTAATCTAGTTTTACGGCAGGAACCTCAATTGGCTCTTTAGTTAATAAATGCAACGCTTCCGGGATGTTGTCGTAAAATACTTGTATGACTCGGTGCGGTGCCATTAAATAGGTGTTTACCTTAGTTGGTGCCCAGACCTGAAGGTATTGTTTCTTGAAAAATCCACCTTCTGCGAAACTGTCGGTCGAAATGGTTTCATCAATTCTCAAGGATAGTGCAAAAGCAGATAAGTCGAGTGTTTTCTTGCCAATAGCCTCCAAAACGGTATGGGTTATGATCAATTCGTCTTTGGCAAAGACATTATGCAAGGGCCCCAAATCCATTTTCTTTAATTTCTTTGGCCACAGCTTAGGTAATTTCTTGTCAATGGCATAGGCCATCATATCGAGACTCATGTTGCGATCTGCCGTTTCTTCTAGAACCTCGTAAATTTTTTGCTTGTATGATGCCAGCTCCTGTTTGTATAGATCAAAATACATGAAACAGATAAAGGGGCGGTTATGAGTAACGTCATAAAAAGACCAGCTCACTAGGTACTGCCCTTCTTTGTCGACATTGTGCTCCAAAATTTTTCCTTGCACGAATTTCTTAAATATAAACTCTGGCTGTACAGATGAATAGTAAATGATCGATGCGGCCTGCTGCAGCTTTCGTTCAGAAACGGCTTGCTTATTCTTTAACAGGGTCTCCAAAAATTCGGATTTTAGCGCGGCCGCCTTAGGCAGTTTGGTAATGTGATCGTGTTTTAACTCCAAATCGTTGTAGAGATATCGAAACTCCAAATAGTTGGGGAAGCCAGATTCGGTAAGGTCTATGCGCATTTTTTCATCCTCATCGTATAGGTATTTAACGCGAAAGGCTTCAAGGGAATAGGTAAGAAGTTCACAGTATTGCTTTACGAACTTTGCTTCCAAAGGGGTGCAAATTTGCTGTTCTGCCATTTTCAAGACCAATTCATCAAAGGCATGTGTAACAATTTTAAAGTATACCCGATACTGTTCCTTCGTTTCTAGAACAGCACTGTCTAAGGGTGTTACGATTTGATTGATAGACATTGATAAGAGCTTTTACTAATTGTTCGCTGAATTATTCTTGAATGTATCGGTCATGATTACCAATGAAAACCAAATCGCTGTGACTTTGTTTTCGGCAGCTCAAAAAACCATTGAAAATGTTGTAATGCAGAATGCTTTACCTGATGTTTAGCTTAACAAATCGTCCTCTACGGTTGGTTTTGGTGGTGTCGGCGTGTCGTCGCCCCCATCGTTAGACGGCGCATTGCCATCCGTGGCGTAGAATTCCTCGAAAATTTCTTTCATGTCGATACCATAGCGATCCGCAAAGTTCTTTTGAATATCGGCATCTTTGATCCTAATTTCCTGCAAGGATTCGGCATAGCTGGAATAGACCCCTTGCATTACTTTTTCATGAACCGGAATATTATCCATCATTTCTTGTCGTGCCTTGGCACTGGCCGTATGCATAGCCGCCAACGTTGAACCTATGTGCTCATCTGTCTTAACGCCAAGATGTTCTAATATAGCAGCAAATTCCTGATCGGTACGTGCCTTCAAGGCTACAACATAACCATCATAGTACTTTAACCTTTCGTCGGTATCACTTTTCAATTTGGCACGATGCGTTTGCAAGTTACTGCGCAAGGAGGTGAGCACCTTGATCGTAAGGTTGTGTTTGTGTACAAAACTATCCTTACTGGCAGCTAGGGTGGTATAAGCGTTTTTTAAGCCTTCGAGCTCTTCTACCTTTTGTTCGATCGTGGTGACTTTCCCAATGGCTTCTGAATATGCGGCCGATTGTTTGTCGGATATTTCTTCCAGAGCTTGGCGTGCTTGTTTAAGCAAGGCATACTGTTCCTCTAGTTTGGCCTCGGTCTCTTTCTTTTTCTCGAGCGACTTTGTATGGTTCTTACTGGCCTCAACAATGGCAACCTGTAGTTTATCCTCGACTTCCTTGATTTCGGTCTCCCGATTTTTCAAGCGCCCAACCGCGGCCTGACTCTTGTAGGAAAGCTCGCTTAACAAAGTTTGTACATCGGCCGATTCAATACGTTCTTGAAACATGGCCTTGGCTTTCATGTCGGCACCATCCCTGGTTTTTTGAGCGGCTTCCAATTCTGCCTGTCGCTTCTTTATCTTCGATTTACGCCCCCACAGGTTATTCCACCAATTATCCTTAACTTTTTCAGCATCCTCTAAAGCTACCTTCGCGCGATCAAGTGCTTTCTGAGCATCATCGATTACCTTTTGCTCTGCGGCATTTAGGGTCGAGAACTTTTCGAAGATGATACCTACCTCATCTTGGTAATCGGTTAGGTCCTTTATGGCATCGAGCAAGGTGGTACGGTCTTTTTCGGCCATTCCTACTACGTCGTCTAGCGTTGCATTCAATATTTTTTGGCGCACCTCCGGGTCATCTTCCTGTGCGAGCTTAGACTTCATTTGGTCAACCGCCTTGCCCCAATTCACATCTACTTTCTCTTGTTTGGAGTTCGATTCGGTTTCTAATAAATCAAATTCATCGGCCATAATATGCTGTGTTTTTAGTTTAGAAAATTTGAACTTTCAATTTCGGTAAAAAAACTGAGTTGAAAAAACACTATCGGAGAAGTGTTCCATTATTTGTATCAAGAAATCGACTTTTGTTACGCAAGCCAATAAAATTAAGCAGGTATGCCTTTGCATTTATATGTATTTTTGAATTGAATATGGGATTTGAATGAAGTTTCTGGGATATCTTATCGTACTTGTTTTGGGGGTTCAAACAATCGCCGCCCAACAAATTACCTGTTCGCCGGCCGATAGGCAAGCGGTAGCCGATAAAACCATAGAAGTAGACGGCCTATTGGAAAAGGAATTCGGAAAAACGATAGTGGCGATCGGGAAGACCTTTTTGGGTACCCCATATGTTGCCAAAACCCTTGAGATCGGAGAAACCGAGACCCTGGTCATAAATCTTCAAGGACTGGATTGTACCACTTATGTCGAGAACGTGTTGGCATTTAGTCGGCTACTTCGAAACGGAGAAGCCGGATTTGATGAATTCACCGAGGCCTTGGAACACATACGCTATAAAGATGGGAATCTGAATGGCTATGCCTCACGTCTGCATTACTTTTCTGAATGGATCGCCAATAACGAACAAAAGGGCTTGTTGAAAAATGTGACCAATGATCTTGGTGGTAAGACCAGTACCAAGAAAATTGATTTCATGAGTAGTCATCGTGAGCTATATCCGTTCTTGAAAGACGATGGCAATTATGAAAAAATAAAGGCTTCTGAGAACTTTTTGAATGCGCAAGAATTGTGCATTTTGGCACAAGATGAAATCGAGGCAAATGAACATTTGATTCAGACCGGAGATATCATTGCCTTAACCACTTCGATCAGTGGATTGGACATTACCCATACAGGAATAGCCACACGAGAAAAAGACGGTCGCATTCACCTATTGCATGCGTCAACAATTTCGAACGAAGTTGAAGTTTCAGAGCTCCCATTGGTTGATTATTTAAAAAAAATCAAGAAAAATACGGGAATTATGGTCGCTAGGCCACTTTAGGCCTAATAAACCAAGTAGTTTGTCTGTAAGCCGATTTTTTTTTGGTATTTCCCTAGTATAGGGGTCTTAGGAAATAGCAACAGACTATATGGTCTGTTTAGGATACTGATATTGATCAGTTTTGTACCGAACCCATAAGGTATTTCTTCGGTGTAGTGCCATACTTTTTCTTAAAAGCGGTTATAAAATGACTTGCTGTACTATAGCCTACTTTTAGACCTACTTCATTGACGTTATGTTGTCCGGTTTCGAGCATTTTCCGAGCATATTCCATCTTATAATCGAAGAGAAAACTAAAGACCGAAGCACCATAGATTTGCTTAAAGCCCTCTTTCAATTTTTTAAGTGACAGGCCGATTTCCTCCGATAATTCTGCCAAGGTTGGTGGTTCGGCCATTCGGGAAATCATGATTTCTTTGGCCATTCGAATACGCCGAACATTGTCCTCGTCTACCAAGAATGGACATTGTGCTATATCGGCGTCTGAATTTTTATTAAAGTACAGTGCGATCAGTTCATAAACCTTCCCTTTGATGTAAAGTTCCTTAATGGAGTGATGCAACTTATAGTTCATTACTTGACTTAGGATTACGGCAATTGCCGGACTCACCCCTTCCTGGGAATAGTATTTTTTGTCCTTGTTTTCGGTACTCAAAAACGGAATATAATTGGCCTCTTTCGAGAATAAGGAATGAAACTTTCGAATAGTCATCACGACCGACACAAGCCATGAATTTGCGTTCAATTCTAAGTTCAAGGGCAGATCTATCTGGGTATTGTATAGCAAAAGGGAATTTTCCTCCGATACTTCAAGAGCATAGCGGCCCTGATTAAAGATGAACTTGGCATTGCCCTTTAAACAGAAATGAAACTGAATAAATGTGCTTTTGATTTCACGGTTAACTTTTTGAATCTGGGCCGTATCGTTCTGAATTTTAAGGACATAGAATCCATCTTCGATAAGTATTTCCTCAAATGAACCGCTAGCGATATTTTTGACATCCATAGGGTAGAAAATTAAAATCAAACTATTTAGAAGTGTTCTAAATAAAAAAGAACAAAATGGCTGTAAAGCCTATAAATTTATGACAATTGCATGATAAACGTCTCAAATTTCTCCAAAAAAACGCGCATCGGTATTTATTGTTCCGCTAGCGTTATTTTTCGCTGAGGTATCGGCTTATTTTTGCCAGCGTTCCTAAGTTGCATGAAGGATTACCATATTTCCAGACACAATTCGTTTTATACCGTTGGCCTTAATTATAAAAAGGCCGATGCCGACGTGCGTGGCAAATTTAGTCTAAATGAGCCCGCAATGAAGCAATTGTTGCTTCAGGCGAAGGCAGAGGGCGTTGACGGGCTTTTGGTCACCTCAACATGCAATAGAACTGAGCTACATGGTTTTGCCCAGCACCCTTTTCAATTGATCAAATTATTGTGTGATGCAACCTTGGGATCCGTAGAGGAATTTCAAGAAGTCGCTTATGTACACAAAAATAATGACGCCATTGGGCATTTGTTTCGGGTAGGAACAGGTCTTGACAGTCAAATTTTAGGTGATTTTGAAATTATAAGTCAGGTGCGAAGCAGTTTTACACGATCTAAAAAACTTGGGATAGCCAATCCGTTTATTGAGCGACTGTGCAATGCAGTGATACAAGCGAGTAAGCGCATAAAGAATGAAACGGAGATTTCTTCAGGTGCCACCTCGGTTGCCTTTGCATCGGTGCAGTACATAATCAAGAAGGTTCCGGATATTTCAGAAAAGAATATATTGCTTTTTGGTACGGGCAAAATCGGTAGAAACACTTGTGAAAATCTGATCAAGCATACCAAAAACAACCATATAACCCTTATCAACCGCACTAAGAACAAGGCAGAAAAGATTGCTGGCAAATTTAATCTCATTGTAAAGGATTATGGCGATCTGCAGACAGAAATTCGCAAGACCGATGTACTCGTGGTGGCTACCGGAGCACAGTCGCCTACCATTTCTAAAGATTTGATCTATACCAAAAACCCTTTATTGATTCTAGATTTATCGATTCCCAGGAACGTTGCGGAAGATGTTGCTGAATTGGAAAATGTTTCTATTATTCATTTAGATGCGCTTTCCCAGATTACCGATAGCACCTTGGCACATCGTAAAAAATTCATACCCCAGGCCGAAGCCATCATCGAGGAGGTTAAGCACGATTTTAACCAATGGCTGGAAACCCGAAAATTTGCTCCGGTTATCAAGGCGTTGAAGAATAAGCTTCGGTCTATCAAAGATGAGGAACTCGATTATCAATCTAAAAAAATAACCGATTTCAATACCGGTCATGCAGATGCTATTTCTGATCGGATCATTCAAAAAATCACGAAGCAATTCGCAAATCATCTCAAGGATGAGAGTATAGATGCCGATTCTAGTCTTGAGCTAATTCAAAAGGTATTTCAATTGGAAATAGATACTGAAAAATGAAAGAGCGGCTCATTCGTATTGGCACCCGTGATAGTGAATTGGCCTTATGGCAGGCCAATACCGTTAAAGAGCAATTGGAAGCTCTTGGCAATCAGGCGGTGCTGGTGCCCGTAAAGTCTGAAGGAGATCTGGTATTGGACAAACCGCTTTATGAACTCGGGGTAACGGGAATTTTTACCAAAACCCTGGATGTGGCGATGCTCAATGGTGAGATAGATATCGCTGTACATTCCCTAAAGGACGTACCTACAAAACTACCAGAGGGCATTGTTCAGGCAGCGGTTTTGGAACGAGGTAACTTCTATGATATATTGGCCTACAAAGGCAACCAGGAATTTTTGGCGCAACAAGAGGCCATAATAGCGACGGGAAGCCTGCGCAGAAAAGCCCAATGGCTCAACCGATATCCGACCCATACCGTTGTAGGGCTTCGAGGCAACGTCAACAATAGGCACGAAAAACTGAAGCAGAGCAATTGGAATGGCGCCATTTTCGCCGCAGCTGGTTTGGAGCGCATAGGGATCGAGCCTGAGAATACCATCGGACTTACTTGGATGCTACCGGCACCGGCGCAAGGGGCTATCATGATAGCGGCCATGGAAAACGATGAATTCGTACGGGCGGCCTGCGAAGAACTAAATCACCGGCCTACTGAAATCTGTACCAATTTGGAGCGTGGATTTCTACGGATTCTTGAGGGGGGTTGTTCTGCACCTATCGGGGCTTTGGCATTTATCAAGGAAGAGGAGATTACCTTAAAAGGCGTCGTGCTCAGTGCCGACGGCAGCAAAAAACTGTCGATCGAAAAGACGACTTTGATCGGAAAACATCAAGGTCTTGCACAAAGTTGTGCCGATGCACTGCTTGATCGTGGAGCTAAGCGTTTAATGAACGAAGTCGAAGTATTCGAGCAACGTGCAACGGTATACTCTACGAGAAAGTTGACCAGGGATCAGCGACAATTATTGGATAAAAGAATGAAGGTCGACTCCGATGATTTTGTAAAAATCTATCCGAATCGCATTCCGGCTGCATCATTAAAGAACGAAATACGCAATGTAATCATCACGAGTAAAAATGCCGTGGAAGCTCTTTCCGCAAGTGTTGACACAGCGAACTTAAAATTCAAGAATATCTACTGTGTGGGTCGGCGTACCAAAAAGTTAATAGAAGCTCGCATCGGAAAAGTTACTTACGTGGCCAAGAATGCCCAGGCGTTGGCCGCGCATATGGTGGAGTATATGGATGGCTTGGAAGTAACCTATTTTTGCAGTAGCATGCGACTAGACGATTTGCCGAATGTGCTTGCAAAAAATAGTATTGTCGTAAACGAGGTGATAGCCTATGAGACAAAGCTCTCCCCTGTCAAGGCCCCTGATGGGGTAAAGCGGGTGCTTTTTTTTAGTCCGTCTACGATTACTAGTTTTTTACTTGAAAATTCTGCGGATAAAAAGGCCGCCTATTGTATTGGGGAGACCACCGCCAAGGAGGCACGAAAGCACTTTGAAACTGTTCATGTGGCCAAAATGCCGACGGTGGAAAGTGTAATCGAATTGGTGAATAAGAAAAGCTGAATATGAAAAATGATTTGTTCCTTAGAGCTCTAAAAGGGGAAACTGTTGAAAGGCCTCCCGTATGGATGATGCGTCAAGCGGGCCGATACCTCCCCGAGTTTATGGAAATCAAAAAGAAGTACGACTTCTTTACGCGATGCCAAACGCCCGAATTGGCGTCTGAAATCACAGTACAGCCCATCCGCAGGTACGGAATGGACGCGGCAATTCTATTCTCCGATATTTTGGTAATTCCGCAAGCCATGAACATAACGGTAGAGATGAAGCCGAATTTCGGCCCCTTTTTACCGAGTCCTGTGCGTACCCAAGCTGACGTCGACCGCGTGGTCATTCCAGACGTACATCATGAATTGGATTATGTTATGCAGGCCATCAAGGTGACCAAAGAAAAACTCAATGATGAGATTCCCCTAATCGGCTTTGCAGGTTCTCCCTGGACGATTTTGTGTTACTGTGTACAAGGGCAGGGCAGTAAGAATTTTGATAAGGCAAAAGAGTTTTGTTTCACCCAGCCCATGGCAGCCCATCAATTGTTGCAAAAAATAACGGATACGACGATTGCCTATTTAAAGGCTAAGGTAGCGGCAGGGGTAAATGCGGTTCAGGTTTTCGATTCTTGGGGCGGTATGCTTTCACCGAGCGATTATCAAGAATTTTCGTTTCAGTATATTCAACAGATCATCGATGCCTTAAAAGACCATGCTCCGGTAATCGTGTTCGGAAAAGGGTGTTGGTTCGCCTTGGGTGACATGGCTAAATCGGGCGCATCGGCACTAGGGGTCGATTGGACCTGCTCTGCACCTAATGCCCGCTACTTGAGCGGAGGGCAAATAACACTTCAGGGAAATTTTGATCCTTCGCGTCTATTGTCACCACCGGAAGAAATCAAGAAAATGGTCACCCAAATGATCAATGCCTTCGGAAAAGACAAATACATTGTAAATTTAGGACATGGGATACTCCCTAATATTCCCGTTGAAAATGCCAAGGCTTTCATTGATGCGGTAAAGGAGTATGGCATCTAGTGTAGTGCTATATTTCCCTACTTATAGTAAACCCTAAAGGGAATTTTCTATGATCTTGACCGAGCATTTTTCGATTTGTGAGCTTGAGCCTTCAGACGCCCAGACCCTATCGGCCCTTATGGTGACCAACCGTGCACGTTTTGAACGATATTTTCCATTGACCCTTGCCCAAAATTTGACCCGAGAAGCGTCTAAAGAGTACATTCAAAGAAAACAATCGGAAATTTCCACTAAGTCAGAGTTTACTTGGGCCCTTAAGGATAAGGAAACTAAAACCATTGCAGGCCTTATTATCCTTAAAGAACTTGATTGGGATAGAGGCATTGGCGAATTTGCCTATTGTCTAGGAGCCAAGTTCGAGGGTCGTCAATGGATGACCGAAGCTATTGGTAAGATGACGGCTTATGCCTTTGCCGAATTGGGGCTGCGAACTATTCAGATCATAGCACATGAAACCAATGTCGCCAGTACTCGGGTCGCAGAAAAGTGTGGCTATGTTTGGCAAAGAAAGTTGATGAAGTCTTTTACACCATCAGATGGTAAAGCTTTGGATATGGAGTTGTTTGAATGCTATGCCGACTAGTGCCCAATCCTTTAGAATCTTTTGTATATAGGCGGTTGTCCTGCCCCATTTTAGTGCTTTTTTAACCTAATTTTAAGGATCATTTTTCGTAATATTGACGCTACATCAAAAATTAACACGATATGAAATTCAAATTTTTACTTAGTTGTTTTGCAACACTGATTTTGAGTGGTTCATTGATCGCTCAAATGACCAAGACCGCTTCTGTTGAAGGAATTACGGAGTACCGAATGGACAATGGTCTTAAGGTATTGCTGTTCCCCGATAATTCTGCCCAGACCATTACGGTCAACATTACCTATTTGGTAGGGTCACGCCATGAAGGATATGGGGAAAAAGGGATGGCCCACTTATTAGAACACATGGT
Organism: uncultured Flavobacteriaceae bacterium; assembly: GCA_938017825.1. Taxonomy (GTDB): domain Bacteria; phylum Bacteroidota; class Bacteroidia; order Flavobacteriales; family Flavobacteriaceae; genus Pelagihabitans. The sequence goes on along the minus strand of CALIJE010000075.1, from coordinate 17,018 downwards.
GTTCAAGGGGACCCCTAATCACCCTGATATTCCAAAGGAATTAAGCTCTCACGGAGCACGTCCCAACGGCACCACCTACTACGATCGCACCAATTATTTTGAGACCTTTAACGCTACCGAAGAAAATTTGGATTGGGCATTGGATTTGGAAGCGGATCGTATGGTGAATTCGTATATAGCAAAAAAGGATTTGGAATCTGAGTTCAGCGTTGTTCGTAATGAATTTGAAAGCGGGGAGAACAACCCTACGGGCGTTCTTATGGAGAAAACCATCGATGCCGCTTACTTATGGCACAACTACGGTAGTTCAACTATTGGTAACCGTTCAGATATTGAGCGCGTGCCTATCGAGAACCTCAAAGCTTTTTATAAGAAATTTTACCGTCCCGATAATGCGGTTTTAATGGTTACCGGAAAGTTCGAGGAAGAAAAGACATTGAAACTCATTGAGGAAAAATTCGGTAAAATCGCCAAGCCATCGACGCCGATTCGTGATTCATATACCGAGGAGCCGGCACAGGATGGTGAAAAAATGGTAAGTGTAAGCCGTACGGGTGATTTACAGATTGTAAGTGCCTTGTATCATACACCAGCGGTATCAGACCCTGATTATGCTGCAATGTCTGTCGTTCAGGATGCACTTTCAGATGAACCTTCAGGAAGATTGTACAAAGCATTGGTAGAGTCGAAGAAAGCATCTTCGTTATGGGCCTATATTCCTGAAACTAAGGAACCAGGATTTATGTACGTGAATGTCGATGTGCCCTCCGATAAGGATGCCGATGAGGTTTATAAAGTACTGCGTGAGACCTTAGATGGTTTAAAAGACAACCCTCTGACGCAAGAAGAGTTAGATCGCGCCAAATCGAATATCGCCAAGCAAATTGATCAAGTAATGCGAAATTCAGCCTTTTTGGGCACCTATATGAGTGAGTTTATAGGGAGTGGTGACTGGCGATTGGCTTTCCTTTACAGAGATCGTGTAGAGAACATGACGCTTGAAGAGGCAAATGCCGCCATGAACAAATATCTTATTCCTACCAATCGTACGATGGGTAGATTTTATCCAACCAAAGACCCAAAGCGTGTATCCATTGGGCATACCGAGGATATTGATAAGATGGTGGCCGATTACAAAGGAAAAGAGGCTATGGGCACGGGAGAGGCTTTCGATGTTGCTTATGACGCCATTCAAGGTCGCTTAAAGAACGGCAAATTAAGCAATGGAGTAAACTATGGTTTTATCGAAAAGAGCAATCGAGGTAATACGGTAAGCCTAAGTTTTAGTGGTCGAAACGGTGACGTTAAGAGTCTCATGAACAAGGGCGTAATTCCTTCCTTTACGGCTAGCATGCTGAATAAGGGTACCGCTACGAAAACCCGCCAACAGATAGAGGATGAGTTGGCTAAGTTGAAAACCTCAATTTCCTTCAGGGGTACGAACGGTAACATTTATGCCAACATCAGTTCTACGGAGGAGAATTTAATGCCCGCTTTGCAGTTGATGGCCGACATTATTAAGAATCCGTCGTTTGACCCAGTTGAGTTGGAAAAGTTAAAGACCGAACAGTTAGCACAAATTGAGAGCTACAAAAACGAACCGAACTTTATCGCGTCGAATAGGGTTTCGATGATCAACAACAATTATCCCAAAGGTCATCCCAATTATGCAATGAGCATAGAGGAGCGCGTTGCTGCGATCAAAAGTGTTTCAATAGATGACATTAAGCAATTCTACGGTGAATTCTACGGTCTTGGAAAGTCGATACTAATTGGTATAGGGAATGTGAATTCTGAGGAAGTAAAGGCCTTTATCGAAAAGGAGTTTGGAGAATTCAATAGCAAACATGCCTATGAACAAATTGCAAACCCGTACAAGGCCCACAAAGCGATCAACGAAGATGTCATTACCCCAGACAAACAGAATGCAATGACATTTGGAACTTCGGGGGTTCAAATGAGCCAATATGATGAAGATTACCCTGCATTGAATATTGCGGCCACTATATTGGGTGGTGGTTTCCTAAATTCGAGGATAGCCGATAGATTGAGACAGAAAGATGGGGTAAGCTATGGGGCTGGAGCAGGATTCAATGGAGATGGGAGCAAAACCGATAGAAATTCTGGTATGTTCATTTATGCGATTTATGCCCCAATGAACTATGAGAAGGTGCAGTTGGGCTTTAAGGAAGAAATCGCTCGATTTATCAAAGACGGAATTACCGAAGAAGAATTGACCAATGCGGTGAATGGCTGGGTGCAGGCCCAGAGTGTTTCCCGTGCAAAAGACAACGAATTGTCTAGTTTGATCAATAACAATATCTTTTATGATCGTGATATGAGTTTTCAAAAAACATTGGAGGAAAGAGTAAGCAAGTTGACCGTCGCAGATGTAAATGCGGCGATAAAGAAGTATGTCTTGCCTTTTGAACAATGGACGGTGGTCAATGCCGGAGATTTCAAAAAAGAAGAGTAATCCAAATAGCACTAAAATGAAAAATCGATATTGGTTGTGGTTGGTACTGTTGGCTTTTGCTTGCAATCCTACACCTGAAAAAACAGAAACGGTAGCGGAAAAAGATACGGTAACCGATGCCCAAATCGATACAAATTACAACCCCGAGGCAAAGCTATCTGCCTTGGGGATTGTTTTGAAAACCCCTGGCACACCACTCGCGAATTATGTACATGCGGTGCGCTCTGGTAATCTATTGTTTCTTGCGGGCAAAGGCCCTAGAAAAGATGATGGTAAAAATGTAGTAGGTAAAGTGGGTGCAGACCTAAGCCTTGAAGAAGGATATGCTGCGGCCCGTTGGGCCGGCATCAACCAATTGGCGGTTTTAAAGTCCGAACTGGGCAATTTGAACAAGGTGAAAAGAGTTGTTAAAGTAAATGGTATGGTCAATGCCACTTCAGACTTTACGGATCATTCCAAGGTTATCAATGGCTATTCTGACCTTATGGCCGAAGTTTTTGGCGATAAGGGTAAGCATGCCCGTGCCGCTGTCGGTATGGGGTCTTTACCTGGCAATATGGCCGTTGAGGTAGAGATGGTGGTTGAGTTATATTAAAAAACGCACAAGCTAACAAAAAGAAATATCCCATTTCCTAAAATATTCTATTTTTGCCCTCCATTAAATAATGGCCCCGTAGTTCAATGGATAGAATAGAAGTTTCCTAAACTTTAGATGCAAGTTCGATTCTTGCCGGGGCTACTTATTAAATCACTTCAAGATAACCACATAGGTTTACAACCTTCGCTGCCAGATTTCGTACATTGGCTGGCCCTTGCTATTGTTTCCCGTATGATGCCAGTCGATGTCCTTTACCTCATAATCGAATTCAAGCGACGCGCCTACACGCTTGTTGTCTCTAGAGAAATATTCGATATTTTCGGTGTATTTGCCATCTACCGCAGTATAGGAGCCTCCTCCAGTACCTTTAAATTGAAAACCATTGGTGTCATAGGCTATCCATTGAAAACGCCCGTTCATAAGGAATTTTAAGGTTTTTCGCGTTCTAGAATCTCCCCGACGTTCTTGGCCGGTATCGGGCCCCCTTGTTCCAAACAGCCATGGGCCGTCTAAGTCCTGTTCTTTCTGCGCTACGCGTTGATAATTTGATTGGGAAGCGGACTGAAGCACCAATTGATCGCCTTTAAGGGAATAGGCATAAGCCAACTCGGAAATCGAGTCGTTCTCATAGTTTGAATTGAATTCTAATTTTACCTTTATGCTATCATTTTGTACTGTATAAAACCCACCGATGGTTTTGATAAATTTGGCTGGCGAACTTTCGTATACCGATAAAATCAAGTAATTATCATGAACTTTTAATTCTTGCTGAGTGCTAGCGGAATCCGTAGTTGAAGTTGTAAAATATACACCATTCAATTCTTGGGCGAAAGAAACTGTCACAGTGCTCAAAATGACCAACAGGCTTAAAACGCGCTTTTCAAATTTTTTCATAGGGTTGCTCTTAGGTTGTTCAACATTTCGTTAGTGGTCTTCTCCAAATCAAATTCTGCCTTCCATCCCCAATCTTCTTGTGCATTCGTATCATCAATGCTATTAGGCCATGAATCGGCAATGGCTTGTCTAAAATCAATAGTGTAATCTATTTCAAAATTAGGAATCTTTTTCTGAATGCTTGCGGCTATTTCGGTTGGCGTAAAGCTCATGGCCGCAAGATTGTAGGAGGAGCGAATTTTAAGGTTTGCCGCATCGCTTTCCATGAGCAAGAGGGTTGCGCGGATGGCATCATCCATATACATCATTGGAAGGCTCGTGTCGGCATTTAAAAAGCAGCTATAGGTGCCGTTCGTAATTGCTTCATGGTAGATTTCTACGGCATAGTCGGTCGTACCTCCGCCAGGCATGGTTTTCCAACTAATTAGACCAGGATACCTAAGACTTCGCACATCTACACCAAATTTTTCATGGTAGTATTCACACCAACGTTCTCCAGATTGCTTGCTGATACCATATACCGTACTGGGCTCCATAATTGTTTGTTGTGCCGTATTCGTTTTGGGCGTATGAGGCCCAAAGACTGCAATACTGGAAGGCCAAAATACTTTTTCGATTTTCCTTTCTTTTGCCAGATTCAGTACATTAAACAGAGAGTTCATGTTGAGGTTCCAGGCGCGCATAGGAAATTTTTCTGCCGTGGCACTAAGCATGGCCGCCATTAGATATACCTCATCGATTTCCCAATAGGCGACGATTTCCTCCATTGCGTCATAATCGGTTGCATCCAAGATTTCAAATGGCCCTGAATTCATTAAGGCATCATTGCCTTCACGTATGTCACTGGCCACAACTTTTTCAGACCCGAATTTTTTGCGAAGGGCATGGGTCAACTCGGTACCTATTTGTCCGCATGCGCCGATGATCAATATAGTTTTTGACATTTAAAATAGCGTTAAATGGAAATTTAGGTAAAGATAACCGATTCAAAAATCACTACATTCGTTCCATGAAAAGATTCTGTTTTCTGATGTTGGCAGGGTTCATGGTTCTATCCTGTAAACCCAAGAATAATGGGAGTTCTGAGGACAATGTGGAGACCTTCGAAATCGTCCAGGAAGACTGGCCAAAAAAGTTGGCAATGGATTATAAGCTGCAGGCAGATTTGAAAGATTGGAAAGAATTTGCCATGCTCGAAACCAGCTTCGATGCACTTTACCAAGTGGAAAATGCAGAGGATTTGACTTTGGTCATCGATGATTTGGTAGAAAAGCAAAAAGGCTTGGCCGAGTCTGAGTACCCAGAAAAATTCGAAATGCCGCAAATTAAGGGCAGGCTTACCATGTTCAAAACCTTTTTGTTGAAGGTAAAAGGTGATTTACATTATCGTCTCGACGTACAAAAATCTACCTTGGAAATGGTGAACGCCTACAATGCCTTTCGAAACCAATTCAATATTATTGCAAACAATACCTTAGATACCGAGCTTCTTTTAGAAGAATAGCTTGGCAAACTGGCCCATAAACTAGTTTTAGTACCTGGCGTTCAGCGATCAACAAGTTTCAAAATTAATCTTTGGTCTCGGTAGCTGGTGGGTTTCTTCGCGATTCAAGCGCTTGTTTGCTTAAGCTCGCCAAATTAAAATTAGGTGCAATGGCCATTGCCTCATCGATCAATTTAATGGCATCGTCCAAATTTTCCTTGTTGTTGTTATATTCCACAAGGGCCTTGAGGTGAATAAAGGCGGCCTTCAAAGACACTTCATACGGCTGTTGTCTTTCATAAAAAGCATATTTCTGATCATCTTTTGAGTTGGTTATACCATAATCGATATTGGCTTTGGCACCGGCATTGTCTCCTGTTTGGATTTTTAGGTCTGCCAATTCGTAGGCTATGTATACGTTGGGTTCACGACCATATAAAATTTCAAACTGCTCCAAGGCGCGTTTGGGTTGGTTGAGCGCTTTAAGTGATGAGGCCTTTACCTGCACCGCCAAATCGGAATCTGCCTCATTTTTTTCGATACCAATAGTGTTCAATGCCTGTAAATGTTGGTTGTTGTTGGCGTAAACATAGGCCAAGGTATCTTTTCGCTCTTTCATTGGTGCGATTACGTTCAAATGGGTCAGGGCATTTATAACGCCGTTCACATCACCTTGTAGGCGCATTTCGGTGTAAAATGCTTCGTAATGCTTTTGAAGGTCGCTATTGGTCTGCGCGTTGGCGGCAAAACCTACAACAAGGAAAAAGACTAGTGCTACACGTTTCATGTTTGTTTATTTTGGTGCGCTAAACTATAAAAATTAATTGGATGTAGCTGTTAAGGAAACCCTTAAACTAATTTCGAAAGGTGTTCGACACTAAAAAAGGGATACCATATGGTATCCCTTATCTATTTAGGTTCGGTTGATATTTTTAGGCGACCAGTATCCTATCATTGTTCTGAAAGGACTTTAAAAGACTGGCATAAAACGCAAGACTACGGTTGTCTTTATCCAAACACGATTTCAAAAAATCCGTTAGGTTTCTGAACCATAGGTTCGCGCGCATAGTGGGCAGATCAGTATTGACCTTTTTGGGGTCATAGGCCTGATCATCCATCACAATATCCATCTGCACCCTTTTTCTGTGGTAGTCGATAGATACGTCAGCTGCATTGTAGTGCTTTTTTACAAGTGCCACATGCAGGTCTTCAAATTTCAGGGGAAATTTTGGCTCGGGGCAACTCTCCGAGATCAACCCTTCTATTTCTAGAAGAATCCGCCTTTTAAAATTGATTTCTTCCATGGCAAAAGCTTTTTATTTATATGTAAAGTTACGTCTTAGACGCTGATATGGCCTTTGAGTTAACACAATTGAAGCGTTTTTGTTGTGAAAATGCCCATTTGTGTGGTGTACTAGCTACTGATTGAAGTATTGAAGCAAAATTCTTTAACATTTAGCAATACCATTGGGGTCACTTTTTTACCTAAATCGGTATTACTATCCTCATATTCAGGTAGTTGAAGGTTTCTTTTTTTGGCTTCGGCGGTGTAGTATTCTTTTTTGGTAGGATGATATGGATACACCCCATTCAAGGTGTGGTCCCACATTGCCTTCTCAATTAGGTATTCGATGATACGAATGCAATCAAGTCTGTGAATTAGATTTACGGCATGATGGCCATTGGCAAGATTTTTTCTACCAGCGAGCATTTGAATCGGGTGTCTGTCATCGCTTATCAATCCCCCAAAACGAATAATGTTTGTTTGTAGGTTTTTCGAATTTCTAAAAATGGCCTCAGACGCCAGTAGTTGTCTCCCAGACTCGGTAGCAGGTTCTGGGGTAGAAGCTTCGGTCACCTCACCTTGATTGCGACCGTAAACCGAGGTGCTACTTACGAATATCACCTGCCTTACCTTCGATTTCAAGACGTGTTTATGAAGCAGTTGCATCTTTTTCACGTAGTTCTCGCTCTGATTTCCTCTTAATTTGGGAGGTACATTGATGATAAGAATATCGGCCTCCGACAGAAATTCATCGATATACCCCGTAATGCCATTCTCCGCAAGACGAATCAAATAAGGTTGAATCTTCTTTGATCTTAGTTCGGCCAGTTTGTCTTCGGAAGTTGTGCTCCCTTTGATCGAATGTCCTTTAGCCGCCAGTGCCAAGGCTAAAGGTAGCCCTAACCAACCGCAACCCATAACGGCAATCTTCTTATTCAAATCGGATGGTTTTGGTCACTAGGATGGCATCGTTCAGAACAAAAGGCATAGGAATACTATGTTCGGGTCGTTGTGGTACACTAAACTGTTTATTGGTCAGTAAATCGAATGAGGACTCATAAATCGTCAGCTCTAGTACCGAATCTTTTGGGATGCGCAATTGTAGGTCTGTAAAAGCATTCTGGCTGATATAGTGTGTCAGTAACTTTCCTCTTTTCCGGTTCTCTAAAAAGTAATCGGTAAGCTGCGCACCATTTGCTATTGCACTTTTAACGCTTATCGGATTGGTGAAAATTTCTAAGCGGTTTACGTTTCGTTGTGGTTTTATACAAATATCAAGAATACGCTCATCGCCAATAATCGTATCCAGACCTTTTTCAATTACTGGGGCTGCAATTTGTTTTAAAGGTGCATCGTTCACGAAAGAAAAACCAGAACCATATTTACTGCTAATGGTTTGTTCGGCAAGTTTTTCGGGTTTGAATTTGTCTTTCCCCAAAAACTGAGCGTTCCAGTTGATTAATTTTGTGTCATAAGTGGCCCACTTTGCCGTGTTCTTGTCGGCATCCAATACATATAGCAAACTACTGGGCTTTGCATTATCCTTATCAAAACCAGAATTGAAATGGGCATAGCCCATGGCTATCGCAAAAAGGAAAAAACACAAATGCGCCAATCGATGTTTTTTACGATAAAAACCAAAGACCGGGAGTAGCAGCACAAAAGTCAGGGTTACAAGAACTGTAACGGTAATGATCATTTTTAGACCTAGGCCCACCGGGAACATTTTAACGAAGGGCCCAAGAATCCATAAAGCTGGGATACATAGGAAAACCAATAAATAGGCATTGGGCCGGCGTTGATTTATCATGACCATAAAGGCTGCCAATAAGGCAAATACCGGTACGATAAGAAAACTCGCTCCCTTTAACGAATCCCCAGCTGCCGCGCATATGATCAGCCAAATAACAAGCGGGGCGACCAGTTGATTGGCCGGCCGCAATTTCTTGAATTTGTTGTAAACCCAGAAACAGATGCCGGAAGACAGCAATACAAAGGCAATGATATAGACGTGACCATTATAGGTAAAGCCATGCAGCATATCCTTATATTGAGGATAGAGTACCTCTAAGACCGACCAGCCAAAATATCCTATAAGGCCATTTAGTCCCAATGTAATCAGGGCAGGTGCAAAACCTAAAGCGATCTGGTTTACCTTAAGACTTTTTCTGCGTAGACCATAGATCAGCAAGACGATAAAAAGTAGAACGGCCAACCCAAACATGGGCCAGATCCACTCATAAGGGTAAGAGACCAGTTTAAAAAAGGGAATGCTGAAATAAACAAGATCGTTCGGACTTTTTAGATTCGTGAGATCAGTATTGCTAAAATGCTGCAACAATGGCATGAGGTATTCGCCTTGGTGCATTAGACTGTTGCGGTCTAGTCGTTCATAACTGTCTTGTGCCGTATGGTAATCGAAATGATCGTCAATAAAAGCAAAATTGAAACCTTCGATATCAGCGTCTTCCCGAAAAACGGTCAAATCGGTATCGTTTGGCAACATCTTATAAATGCTATACGCCAAAGAATTGGCGACCGTGTGGTTCGGAATGGCCTTGGTGTATTCCTCGATAAGTCTAGCATTGCCTCGATTGGTTTCGAGAAGCATATAACTCGGTCCACCACTGCCGCGCGCTTCAAAATTCAGTACCAGTCCAACTTCTCTGGTCCATGGATGTTGGCTAACAAATAGGTCTGCTCCATTAAGTCCTAATTCCTCCGCATCCGATAAGAGAATGATGATATCGTTCGCATGCTGTTTTTTCTCCGCTAAAAAGGCGCGTAGGCCCTCTAAAACGGTTGCGACCCCCGAACCGGCATCACTTGCGCCTAACGAAGAATGCGGACTACTATCGTAATGGGACAAGAGTAACAAGGCCTTTCCCTTTTCCGAACCTTTGATTCGCGCTAGTATATTGGTCGCCTTACTAAGGTTGCCCCAATCGCCAGGGGTATAACCTTCCTGCAAGGAGGTTTCCAGTCCCATTTTCTCCAATTCGGAAACGATGTACTCCCTAACTTCAGAATGTGCGGGAAAGCCAACACCGTGTGGCTTCTGGGAGATTTGCTTAACATGCGTAAGGGCCCTGTCTGTTGAAAATGAAGATTCGGGTACCTTGTCCTGGCCATTATAACTCGGCATAAGTGACCTAAAGGCCCAATACAAAGCGAGAAGCAACAATATAAGGGTTGTGGAAGAAGGAAAGCGTTTCATATATTTCAAAACAGACTCTAAATGTATAAAATTTGAAGCGGACCGTGCATTATATCTAAAAAATCGGGATAATTGCCTGAAAATCATTAAATTTAAGATTCACCAAAACGCAAATATTATGGGAATCAAGAGCTTTCAAGGTCGAAGAGCCAAACCACTCGCCAAAAAAGAATTTAAAGCCCCCATATTGGTTACGGACTATATGACCAAAAAACTGGTCACTTTTACACCAGACCAATCAATATTGGAGGTGATGGAACAATTTACCAAATACAATATCTCCGGTGGCCCTGTATTGGATGAAAATGGCTTCCTTGTTGGCATCATTTCAGAGGCCGATTGTATGAAGCAGATTTCCGAGAGTCGCTATTTCAATCAACCTATTTTAGATAAGAGCGTGGAGAAGTTCATGACAAAAAACGTGGAAACGATTCCGCATGAGATGACCATTTTTGGTGCGGCTGGGGTGTTTCATAAAAACAATAGGAGACGACTCCCCGTCATGAAAGATGGACTTCTGGTCGGACAGATCAGTAGAAAGGATATTGTTGTAGCTGCACTAAAGTTGAGCGGGCAAAATTGGAAATAAGTAAGTGCCCACTTACTCTCTTTTTACGATCATATAGTAATCGTTGTCTAACGGCAGATACCCTAGGTCGTATACAAAGTAATAGGTGGTACCTTTTTTCGTGGTATACAGATTGGTGATAAAATCGAAATCGAAATTTTTGTCTAGCAATCTTGTTTTGGTCGTGCGGGTTTTGCCGTCTTTTAATGCGAAACTTCCCAAAATACGATAGTTTTTGCGCAAGCGATTGTTGATATTGCGAACCAAGTTTCTGCTAGCCGGATTTACCTTATTGTGATAGGCATTTCTACATCCGTCCGAGCAGAATTTTTTATCGCTGCGCCCCATTAGCTCATCACCACATTCTTCGCAGGTTTTCTTCATTTTTTTACCCTTTTGGAATTGAATTTGACCTCTTCCGTTGTACCATCTTCAGAAATGACCACATATATATTTATTTCATCGGCACTGATCTTCTCGAAGGTAAAGCCATCAAAATAGATGCGGTTTTCTTCGACCTTGATCAATTTTGCGGTGACCATTTCGTCTTTCTCCTCCCAACCCTTAAGATCTTCGCCAAAATGTTTGAGTTGAAAAATTAGAGTTTCATCTAATTGACGAATATGCCCTAGTTCATAAAAAGTAACCTTACCGTCTGCTACGTGCTTAAATGAGAACATCATAGAACCCCCTAGAGCCGGACTCCAGATTTCTTCGGTAATACCCCCAAAGGCTTCACCTTTCCAATGACCCTCTATCCATGCAACTTGAGATAAATCTGCTTTGGGCGAGCTTGCCCCTTCTTCAAAAGAAAGGGTATGTTGTCCGAAGACATAAGATGATGATAGTAAGAGTAAGAATACAAAACGTTTCATGCCACGCGAATTGGAGAAACAAGATACAAAATATCCGTTGGCAAACGTTTAACAAGATGTTTAAACAACCACCAGATTATGCTTGTACAACAATCCACTTAGTCCTTCCTTGGAGAACTTGGCTTTTGAAAGCCGATTTTTTTCAGGGTCAATGTTAAAGTTTCTAGCATTAGAGAAGTCGGCCTTGATCAAGCTGGTTTCAAAAAAGATGGCTCGATCTAAATCACTGCTGTCGAAATTCGCCTCACCGAGTTCGGCCTCGGTAAAATCAACTTCGTTCAGTTTACAATCAATGAACTGTTGGCTCTTTAAATTCAGCCCGTAGAAAGAGGAGAAACTGAGGGCACAATGATGAAAACTAAAGTCCATCAAAAAATCATTACAATCTTCAAATCTTAGCCCCATCATTTTGCAATGCGAAAAACGCACCTCCTTGAAAATGGTATGCGAAAGATTTGCATTGCTGAGGTTACAATCAATAAACTCGCACTCCATGAAATTTTGGTTGTCTAGATACCCTTGCTCAAAATTACAACCCTCGAAAACGCAGTTTTCGTATTCACCTTTGAGGAGTCGAGACTGCGTATAATTTTGATTCTTAAAGGTTTGGTCTACTATCATTAGTCAGATAGAATTAACGCTGGCAGCCCCAATTCTTTATACAAGGAATTGTAGGCGCTCATTTCTTCTTCAATGATAGCCGAGCGCTCATTTTCATAGACTTGCCAATCTTTTTGTAAATCGGCCCAGCGCTCCTGGGCGCCTTTGGTCACCTTGGGTTCTGCAGAGTCGACATAGCCTTTTAAATGAATCAATTGTGCATTGAGCTTGTTGTTGTAGTTGATGACGTCTTGGAAGGTCTTTTGCTTGGGCTGAATTAAATTTTCTTCCCATGAGGTAATACGTTCGAGCAAGGTGTCGCCTTTCTCCAATAGCGCTTTGGCCGAATCATTATCCTTGAGCAGCTTCTTATAGGATTGTAATTGCTTTTTGGCCGAACGCATTTCGTTGACCGACAAATGAATGGTTTTCAAGGTGCGTTCAATAGCGTCCAATAGCCCTTGCTGGGTTTCGTAATCTTCAGCGGTCGCTTTTATTTTGGGATTAGGCAGCACGGTTGCCTTTGTTTCGGAGGTTAGCTTATTCAAGGTCAGTTTTAGGGTGAATTCTCCTGGCCCAGCTGTTGATCCCGTGTGACCGCCAAAAACGAATACCTTGTCTATTGCGGGTAGATCTTCCTTTCTGAAATTCCAGGTAAAACGATTGTAGCCTTTTTTTGCAGGAAGCAGCTGCGGTTTAGATGGGCCTCCGGGCCACGTTTTGAAGTCTTTTTGCTTTTTGTTGCTATAAGTTCTTATGAGTTTGCCGTCTTTTAAAATTTCTAGGGAGAGCTTGGCACTATCGCCCGGTTTGTCTAAGTAATAATCTATGGTTACCCCTTGTTTTGGGTTCTGTCCGAGCCCGGGTCGCGGACGATTGCTACTACCGCCAAAAATGAGATAGGTGTCTTTGGGTTTGAAAATCTTCAAAGGTGCTTTTGGGGCGGCAATATTTTGAAGGGCTCCCAGATCATCCAAAATCCAAAAGGAACGCCCAGCAGTGGCCGCCACTAGATCATTGTCCTGAATGACCAGGTCGTTGATCGGTACTACGGGTAAATTCAATTGAAACGGCTGCCAGTTTTGACCGTCATCCAAAGAAATAAAGAGTCCGGTTTCGGTGCCGGCGTACAACAGCCCTTTTCGTTTTGGATCTGCACGCACCACCCTTGTAAAGGTGTGCTCACCGTTTATGCCATTAACGATTCGGGTCCATGAGCGACCGTAATCGGTAGTTCTAAAAATATGGGATCGCAGGTCCATTGATTTATACCGCATTACCACTACATAGGCGGTGGCCGGGTCGTGATGAGAAATATCGATACTATTCACAATGCCATCGGCAATATTTGGTGGGGTTACATTAGACCAATTTTGTCCGCCATCTCTAGTGAGGTGTAAGAGCCCGTCATCCGATCCTGCCCAAAGAACTCCTTTTTCATGTTTCGATTCTACCAGATAGCTAATTGTATTATAGTTTTCTCCCCCGGCTGCCTCATTGGTATAGGGCCCGCCACCAGGACCATGCTTGTCAACTTCATTTTTAGTTAGATCAGGACTAACGGTTTCCCAACTTTGCCCTTCATCGGTAGATTTAAAAACGATATTTCCTGCGTGGTAAATGGTTTTTCTATCATGAGGGGAGGTAATTACGGGCGCATTCCAATTGTAGCGGTATTTTGAATCTTTGGGTGCAATGCTAAGGCCCAATTCGGGATATTCCTTAATGGGTTTGGATTCGCGAGAGCTGGCATCCCACTTATCGAGATTTCCCTGATAGGTGCCTCCATAGATAATTTGAGGGTCATCTGGGTCAAAGGCTAAAAAGGCACTCTCCCCACCAGCTACGGCATACCAGTCTTTCCAATCAATACCGGCATCGTTCGTGCGACTTGCGATCGCAACGGTCGAATTGTCTTGTTGTCCTCCATATACATTATAGGGCACCAAATTGTCAGTGATAACGCGGTAGAATTGAGCGGTATTCTGATTGGTTTGTGTGCTCCAGCTTATACCTCCGTTGTTGGAAACATTTGATCCGCCGTCGTTTGAATTGATCATGCGCTGGTTGTTGTTCGGGTCGATCCATAGATGATGGTTGTCGCCATGCGGAGTGGGCAATGGCTTAAAGCTCTTGCCGCCATCGATAGATTTGGTCACGGGAGCATTTAATACATAAACGATGTTCTCGTTCTGTGTATCTGCAACGATTTCCATATAGTACCAAGAACGGGCAATATTGATACGGTCTTTATTTACTTGGGCCCATTTTTTACCGGCATTTGTCGATTTGTATACGCCACCTTTGGTGCCTTCTGCCTCGATTACTGCGAAAACAACTTCGTTATTTGCCCTAGACACCGAAATGCCTGCTTTGCCAAATTCTTTTGGCAGTCCTGTTTTCATTTTGTCCCAGCTGACTCCCCCGTCTGTAGACTTATATAGCCCCGAGGAAGCCCCGCCAGATTCCATAATCCAAGGGTAGCGCCTATGTTGCCACATGGCGGCATACAGTATCGACGGATTTTTCATGTCCATTGATAGATCGGAAGCGCCTGTGGTATTATTTACAAAAAGGGTGCGTTCCCAAGAATCACCCCCATCGGTTGAACGATAGATACCGCGTTCATCGCTCGGGCCATATTGGGCTCCCTGGGCCGCCACGAACATGATATCAGGATTGGTAGGGTGGATGATGACATCGGAAATATGTCGACTTTTGTCCAAGCCAATATGCTTCCATGTCTTACCGGCGTCGGTAGATTTATATACTCCGTCTCCCATAGATGTCATTACCCCACGGGCCGCATGTTCCCCCATGCCGGCTACTACGACATTGGGATCGCTTTCCGAAACCGCAATTGAACCCACGGTACCTGTTTTTAGAAATCCGTCCGAAATATTTTTCCAATTGAGTCCGTCGTCCGTAGTCTTCCAAATGCCCCCACCTACGGTTCCCATATAATAGGTTCCGGGTTGGCCAACTACTCCGGATGAGGCCACACTACGCCCCCCTCGAAACGGACCTATATTGCGCCACTTGAGGCCATGAAACATACTGTCACGTACTTCGATCGTTGGCGCAGAGGCTTTCTTTTTTCTTCTTTGCGATTGCAGTGTTAGTGGAACGGTCAGTACAAGAACCAGGAGTATATTTAATCTTTTCATTGGTTGGTATTTTGGGTGTTAGTTTTGACCGCCATTACGTTGAGGTGCACGGGGCTTTGGCCATTCGCCTTTTTTTCCGCTTCTGGGATTAATGCCCAAAACGGCTTTTTCCCGTGATGTTCTTTCAGGATCCTCACTGGCCATATAGGTTAAAATTGCCGTGAGGATCGCATTGTTTCGCACATCGTCAAAAACGATTTTATCATAGGTATCCAAATTGGTGTGCCAAGTATAGTTCCAATAGCTCCAACTTAAGGAGCTTAATGAAAAGGCGGGAGCTCCAACGGCTACAAAAGAGGCATAATCGCTACCTCCTCTGGCCGGGTTACCTGGAAAATTGGTTTCAATGTGTCGGGTAATGTCTTTTGGAACAGCTTCTAGCCAGCGCCCTAGATAATCATAGGCATGCAAAAAGCCCTGACCAGATAGGTTGACCACTCTCCCAGTACCGTTATCCTGGTTGAAAGCGGCTTGAAGCCCTGCTACAATTTTTGGGTTGTCTTCCACAAAGGCCCTCGAGCCATTGAGCCCCTGTTCCTCGCTGCCCCAAAGCCCTATTAGAATGGTACGTTTAGGATTGGGATATACTTTTTTGAGGATGCGCGCGGCCTCCATCATGGTGATGGTCCCAGTACCGTTGTCGGTTGCACCTGTTGCCCCATCCCAGGAGTCGAAATGTGCCGACAAAATCACGTATTCATCAGGGAGTTCTTTGCCGGGTATAGTAGCGATCGTATTAAAGGTAGGTACAGTGCCCAGCTCTTTTGATTCGGCCACTACTTTTATTTGCGGATTCACCCCACTTTTAACCATGCGGTAGACCATGCCGTAGTCCTCTAAAGAGAGGTCGATTGCCGGAATCTTCACTGTGCCTGCACTGAAAATTTTATTGGCACCGAAGGCTCGCGACCATCTAGATTGTATGATGCCAACGGCACCCGCTTGTTCTAGTACTTTGTTGATGTTTCTGCTCGTATAACCGGTATTGCGCATATTTTGACGCCATGCTTTGTTCAATGAATCACGTTCCGATTTCATTTTTGAAAGAGATTCTTCGGTTGCGAATTCTTCCCAATTGTAATCTGGCCTTCCTGTAGGTTGGTGCATTGAAACTAGCACAAATTTGCCTTTCACTTGTGGCAGCCAGTTCACAAAGTCCAAGGAATCGGAGACTTCTGGGAGGCGAACAAGACTTGCCGTGATGCCTTTTTTTCCCGTAGACGGGCTCCATGCCAACTGCATGCCGCTTAGGGAGACAACTCTCGGGCTTACCAAGTCAATATGGGTGATACCGCGTTCCCAACCGCGCCATTTTCCCCATTCTTGGTTCTCGGCCGAAATGCCCCAGCTGGCATATTTGGCGACCGCCCAATCATTAGCTTTTTTCATTTGTGGGGTGCCGACCAAACGCGGTCCTATGACATCCATCAGCTCATGGGCAAGATGTTCCAATTGTGAGTTTTGATTGGCTTCTTTTTGAATGGCGGATACAATTTCTTCGGTAGATTGAGCAAATCCAATACATACAAATAGCAAGCAGAAACAAGAGTGTAGTGCTTTTTTCATTTTTTAAGTGGTCTTAGTTGATAGAAGTAACTAATATACTGATAACTGACCAAAAGGGGAGTGGTCTTGGAATGATTCTAGGTCTCAGCTGCCCAAATGGTCAACTAGACTTTGTTTGATCAAATAGTCCCACCCGGCCTGGCCACTTTCCCGCTTAAATTCGGGAATATCGTCTGGGAAAGGTTCATGAACGAAACTCTTTAAGGTAAGGGTGGTTTGGTCAGCTTTCGCGACCAATTCAAAGGTGGTATAGCCTTCACCAGAATATTCTTCGAAATTCCAGGAATAC
>CALIJE010000074.1 GCA_938017825.1 uncultured Flavobacteriaceae bacterium | reverse complement strand
ATTGACCTACAATTATGGAAAAATACCTGTTGTATATCAATATAGCAGTGCATCTGGATTTTGTAGTACTTTCTATTACTTCCCTGAAGCAAATTTTAGCTCTTTGGTTGTTTCCAATACAAGTGAAAGTTATAATGGCAGATATTGCTGGGAGGTTGGAGAAACTGTTTTTGCGGATTACTTTTCTGAGAATCCATCTAATTTTTCGTTAAAGAAAGAAAACAACGTACCGTATAGCAATCCTATTGAAAAGTATGCTGGAGAATACTGGAATATAGATAAATCTCGTTTGAGAAAATTAGCTGTAAAGAACGATACTTTAAGATCAGGAAGACGTAATCTAATTAGGATTGGGGAAAATAAATTTCAAATGGAAACCGCATATAAGGTGATTTTTGATTTTGAAATTAAAGAAAATGAAAAATTGCTTTCTATTACCTCCAATGATTCTGCAAAGCCTGATAATTTCTTAAAAGCCTATCCCAACAAGTCTTCTGTGAACATCGAAGATTATATCGGCTCCTACTATTGTAATCAACTCGATGTGGCAGTCGAAGTAAAAATAGTTGAAGGTGAATTAAGTCTAATTCACCCCTTACATGGTGTAATTCTTTTGGATCATTTTAATGAGGACATGTTTACAAGTACCATTCCTAAATTTAATGGGGTACAATTTAATAGAAATGACAATAAGCTAATACATAATCTTGTAATCAGTAATAATTACGCTAATCAAATCATATTTTCGAGAAAATGAAATAGTGATTGAATTTTTAAGACTATACTACAGCCTATAACATTCATATAGTGTACTTTTTAAAATACCTACCCTATTTAATTATAAAGTATACATCTTAAAATAGCCTAAAATTTTGTTAAGCGGCAATAAATATTGATATCATCAGGATACCACCTATTTTACGGTTATATTTTTTAAATAATCATCTGCATTTTAGGGCTATTTTACATAGTTGCAGATATAGTTAACACGCAACGCATTGTTCTATATCGTCAGCAATTATGTAAAAACTAATTTGCGCACGGCATTCTAAGGCCACATATTTAGAGGGAGAGCTTAAATGTAGTACTATTTGTAAGAATAGTTTTGACGGAAAGCCTTAAAACAATAAAAGTTTTTCACATCATTGCACACAACAAACCGCGGATGGATAGTTGCAACTACCTAACGTTCTATATATTCAATTCCTCCGCTGGCCTGCCAACCATTTTTGATACTGCGCTTTTCCTTTGGCAAACCCCTGCGCAGTTGAATAAAAATGATGTGAGCCGTCATTGGCTGCTACATTAAGAACGTAATAGATATAATCGGTCTGTGCCGGATGTATCGCAGCCTCAATTGCAGACGTACTTGGAGAGCTAATCGGTCCCGGAGGTAAACCGCGTATTTTGCGCGTATTATAAGGATGCACGACTTCTACATCACTTTTGTGAATGATACCGTCCCACCGGCCTAACAGTTTGGCGATGTAGACATTGGTCGCGTCTATGCCCAAAGGAATGCCCTGATCTAGGCGATTGTATATCACTGAGGCGACAAGATCACGTTCGGAGGCGATCTTCGTCTCATTTTCGATTAGACTTGCGAGAATGACAATTTCATGCTTCGTTTTTCCAGTTTCCAAGATGAGCTCATTCCAATCCGGGTCCCAAACCGATTTAAATTGTTGTACCAGCTTGGCAATCACATCCTTGGGATGGGTACCCAATTCAAACTCATAGGTTGATGGGTACAGATAGCCTTCAATATTTTCGGCATTCGGATCGAACTCTTGGATCAAACGCGTATCGTTCATCAGGGCCAAAACCTCTTTTTCGGTTATTGGAGGTGTCACCGGAAACTGTTTTGCAAGACGTTTGGCAATTTCAAAACGGGTCCAACCCTCGGGAATAGTAAGTGTTTTGGTCCGCTTTGTTCCGTGTTCCAAAAGACGTATGACCTCTATGGGGCTAATTGGGGATGGAAATTTGAAATCTCCTGCCTCCATTTTGGCATCCGTATCGAAGACCCGCAAATATATCTTGGTTGCCAATTGCTCTTGGAGTATGTCTTGCTCCGCCAATACTTGCAGAATTCCATTTGATGTGGCACCTTGCTCAATCCTAATGTATGTTGATCCGTGGTCATGGGCGACCGGCTCATGCATCGCTTGATGTAGCCAAAAGGCGAATCCAAGCAACCCTATTAGTAGCACTATGAAAATTATGAGTACGAGACGACCGATCTTCATTTCAATACGTTGATATGGAATTTGGTGTTCAAATTATAAAAGAAAAAAGCCTGTTCAACAAAAAACGATCCTTTTTTAGAACTTTTTAAAATACCACTACCCTATTTTAGGATTGTATTTTTAAAATAGCTCGTACAGTAGATGACCGCTTAGGCAACAATTACCCCAAAAATGCAGATTATTTTTTGAATTCCTTTCCAATTTTTTTTCCTGCTTTTTCAAATTCGTTGCCGATTTCTTTAAAAACCGGTTTCATCTCTTTACCTAATTTTTTAAATTCCCTTCGTAATGAGTGCATCCATTTTCTGTACTCTCGATTAGATTTGATCTGTTTCACGGTTTGTTCACCATCCTTATAAATAGCTTTAATACCCTTCTTTACGTTACTCTTGTTGTACTCGGTTTTTAGTTCTACAAGCCCTTCTTTTACGTCAACAGCTATCTGATTGGAAGTCGTCTTTACATTGAATTCCGTACCTAAGACCTCAATCGCACCATGTGCTGTGTCAACAGTGAACAAAGATGTACTTGGCACCACTATAAAAAACGCTTCGCCACTAAGGCGAACCGTTCGCGGATTGAAATCTTCATCATAGGAAATTGAACTGTTGTGGTTTAGATATAGCTGCGAGCCATCTGGAAGCATAACGGCTTCATGGTTCTCATTGGTCTTAATTTCCAAGGTTTTACCGCAAGCGGTAAAGAGTAAAAGGAGTACAACGATAATTGATTTGTTCATTGTTCCGAAATTGATGATCACGATTCTTATTAAGTATAAAACACAAAAAAAGCGGGATAATTATCCCGCTTCGAATTTTCTTAATGTTTTTAACTTAGTCTTCTATCACTAATTCAAAATCTTTTACTGTTTTATTCGCAGCATTTATTTGAACTTCTTCCGCAGTTTGCATGATATACCCTTCTTTTTGCACTTCTACCTGGTATGAACCAGCTTCCAAGCCCATAAGCATATATCCCCCATCCATATCGGAAAAAGTGGTTGTATTCAATGTATCGGCAACGAAGACCCCTACTTGTGCACCTTCTACACCTACAATGGTATCTTGTTCTACGGTTGTAATGGTACCCATTAAGGTACCCGCTGTAGACAAGTTGCTTGCCTTGATTACCGGTTTAAAGTTAAAACCATCTGATTTTTGAACGAACGATCTACTCACGTCAAAATCGAGCAGAAGATCAGAAGAAAGTCCGCCATTAACGATAAGATCAGGCTTGATAAAGACCTTTATTCCCGATTGTGAACCACTTGGAACGTCTAAATTATAAGTGGTACCATCAGTTAGCACAACATTGATTCCTTTTACGTAAACCCTGATTAGGTCGTAAGACCCGACAGGAACATCGGTATCTACTAAAGTTTTGGTAACGCCATTTGTCAGCTCCAGAAGGTTTACATCAACTTCATTTTCCATCAAAACAACAAATGGTTTTCCATTTTCGGTTTCGACAGTAACATCTGCACTATCAATAGCCGTCATATTAAGCTCAACATCTCCCTTGTAGCGGGCATCGACTTTGAAGATTGTCACATTGGCTTCAGCTACCAGGTCATGAGGGAAAGGCGCATCGGTCAATTGAACCGAAAGTCTACCGTAATTACTTGTATCATTACTATCTGTGCAACTAAAAAAAAGTACACTAATTGCAAGAAACAAAATTGAATAAGAGGTACGTTTCATAGGTTTTAGATTTAAGATTTTTCAAAAATTTCTGTCCTCCATTTTAAGGTACAGCGTCTATAAACACCCGAGAACGGATAGACCCTACCTAAAATTTCGATTATTCGATGAACTACCTGTTTTTTTGATAAGTAATGCTAAATCCCCTTCCACACCGGCTTGCAAATTCTGGTTGTCGGGCAGGCAACAATACTCCTCTCTTGGATTGCTGAGGGTTGTCTCGCATTGTAAGCCGTGCATTCCCTTTTAGGAAGGTCTTTTTTAGCAGAAAAATTTAAAAGAAGTATAGTGCCTTTGGCACTATCATACGAGGAAGTTATAGCTATTCATATGCGCACTTGCAAACACCTTTGTCGGTTACCATCCAAAGTGTACCATCATCGGTAAGATGCCTAGAACTCACTTTGTCGGATGGCAATTTATTGTCTTCATTGAAATGTGTCCATTGACCATCTTTTAAGCGTTTGGCCCCATCCTTGGCCGTGAAGAACCATAAGCCGCCATTTTTATCGGGCATTATGTCCCAAACACTTTTCAAGTCCTTATCTAGTTCTATGGTATTCCCCTCTTTGATCACCATGCCCTTAACGGTGGGTATCCAAAATTTTCCGCTTTCATCAACATGGGTTCCACCCAAAGCATATTTTACTTTTTCGTGTGTCCAGCTGTCTTTCCCATCAAAATGATATAAACCGTTTCTGGTGGTCAATACCATTTTTTGGTCTGCTCCTTCGGTCAATCCCGATGGCGGAAAATTACTAGAAGGTACCCCATGTTTCTTTGTAAAGGTTGTCCATTCATTGCCGTCATAACGCGCTACGCGACCGTAACCGGCAACCCAAAAATTAGCTTTACTGTCCTCATAAACAAAGAG
>CALIJE010000073.1 GCA_938017825.1 uncultured Flavobacteriaceae bacterium | reverse complement strand
GGTAACCGTCTCGTTCACATAAACGTCGGGAGTCGTACAACGTACATAACATTTGCCAGGTTCAGGATTGGTAGGCAGGTCTTGCGCTACCGTAATCGAGGCCGTCATAGCGGCCAATAGAAAAATGATTTTTTTCATAATAAATGGTGTTGGTGTTTAATAATGTATTGAATTTAGTGTAGCGCGAAGATAGCAAATACATAATAAATTAACATTATTATAACACTTTAAAACGCAGAATACGTAAACATGTTTTTTAAGAATAATGGATATATTGACCAAATTCATTGAATACATTCCAAATTATTAACATATTTTGGACTTAAAAAACAAGAAACATCCTTAATTTTAAGTGCTTTGAAAGAACGAATTGAAATAAAAAAGGAAAATGACGCGCACTATCGCTTCGAGGTAAAAAACGAAGCGGGTCAGTTCTTATTTGGCAGTGTCCCTTTCTCTAATGAGAAAGACGCAAAAACCTCTTTGGCGCAGCTTCAGTCTGCGAACAATACCTATGTATATGAAAGAAAGACCGATTATGATGGCAGATTTCACTTTCGGCTCAAAACTGCGGACAGCCGTATCCTTGGTAAAAGTGGGTCTTATCAATCTCAGGCAGGCATGGAAAATGGCATCAAACAAATGAAATTCCATCTTGCCAGCATCAACCTCGGCTGACCAAGAATTTATAGTTCGTTCAAAATGGTTAAGAAGCGCTCATGTTTTTGATCGGTATAATCAAGATGTGTTACGATTCGCAACTTGCCCTGTCCCATACCGATTATTTCAACCTGATTTTCCTTCAATCGCCTTAGGAATTCTTCTGCCCCCATCTGATTTTCATCCAGCTCAAAAATAATGATATTGGTTTCAATAGGTTCTACTGTTTTGATATAGGCCAAACGTTCTAAGACAGCACCGATTTCTTTGGCTCTTTGATGATCTTCGGCCAAACGTGCTACTTGATGGTCTAGGGCATAGATTGCGGCCGCGGCCAAAAAGCCCGCTTGGCGCATTCCCCCGCCGAACACCTTTCGAATTCGCATTGCCCTCTGTATATCGGCATCGTTGCCAACCAATACCGATCCTACCGGGCAGCCTAGACCTTTGCTCAAACAAACACTTATCGTATCAAAGAGATTACCATAGTTGGCGGCTTCCTCGTTTTTTGCCACCAAAGCGTTCCACAAGCGGGCACCATCTAAATGATAGCCCAAATTATGTTCATTACAAACCGACTTAATACGTTTTAACTGAGCAAAATCCCAACAAGCGCCACCACCTTTATTCGCAGTATTCTCTATACAGACCAGGGTCGTTAACGGGCTATGATAAAAGTCGGGCGGATTAATGGCCGAAACTACCTGTTCTGCGGTCATCATACCACGATACCCATCTACCAACTTACACGATACCCCACTGTTGAAGCTTACCCCGCCACCCTCATAGTTATAAACATGGGCGTATTTATCACAGATCAATTGATCTCCAGGGTTAGTGTGTAATTTAATGGCGGTTTGGTTGGTCATGGTACCCGAAGGAAAGAACAGGGCCGCCTCTTTATTGAACATCTTGGCCACTTTATCTTCCAAGGCATTGACACTTGGGTCGTTCTTAAATACATCATCCCCCACCTTAGCAGACATCATGGCATCTAACATGCCAGGGGTAGGTTTGGTTACGGTATCGCTAATCAGGTTTATTTCCAAAAGAAGGTGTTTTAATAGTTATCGATTCTAATGAAAACAATCCATTCCAATAGGTGAACCATCTGGTAGTTTCGGTGCAGCGATAATTTCAAATTTATCAGGGTTCTTTGTAAAGGCATTGATACGTCTTGCCATTTCCATATGATTCGCATCGCCTAAACCAAGACTACTTACCGACAACTTTAAAAGCGCGGCATTGGCAATGGCATTTACCTGCGGATGCACCCCCTTATGGGCGGCCAAATTCATCAAATGATGCAAGACCCGAAAATTAATATTTGTTTGTGCTTCACCTAGATAGGAATCCCTGTGGGTTTTTTGTATCGTATTCGAAATGACCTTATCCAACACCTCCTGTAACCCAATGTTCTTTGGGTATATCGATTTTTGCTGAATCAAACGAGATGCGCGTTCAGGGTGCAGCAGTAAACCCAGGGTCATATCTGCGGCTGTTTCCGCTGCCGAAAGCGCATCAAAGGAAACACCTGTTTTACCATTAATAGATTCTCTGCTGCGACCATAACCGAAGGCCCTTGGCGGAAATAAGCTCAATTTTTCTTTCGGAATGGCAATCACACTGGCATCCAATGTCCTTAGAATGCTATTCAAGGCCTTCTCTTGCATTGCCCTATCCACGACACGAACGGTTTCCTGACCATCTCCCTTAATGGCATAGTTATATTCCAGGCCGCCCACTATTTTTGCAACTGCTTCGGTTTGATATCTATGGAAAAAGTATAGCGGTACAAAAACATCCTCCAATACCGAGTTCGGTTGATTCGTAGGAATGTTGTCGATAGAGAAATTGTCAATTGCCGTTTTACGCACGTTCAACATCGCCTCCAATTCATCGCTTACATTCTTGCCATTATCCCATAAATGCGCCAAAACGTGCGCACTACCCTGCGGTCTAGCATCTTGATCGGTAATAAATCGTAAGCCGTCCGAAGCTGCTTTTTCCAGTATCCCATTTAGACGTTCTTTTTCATTGGCCCCATCTGGGAATGTAGCATAAGAATATGCTACGGAGACCTTGTCCCATTCTCCGATCCCGGTCGCATAAGCATTTGAAAAATCAATTGCTCCGTTTTTTACCGAAAATTGAGGATGCGGATAATCCATTACAGAGGCCCTGCCATTGGTGCTTGCCGCGTAGTTATGGGCAAACCCCAACGTATGCCCGATTTCATGGGCAGACAATTGACGGATTCGGGCAATGGCCATTTCGAGCATGGGCTGGTGATTATCATCTCGCTCGGCATAGGGTTTGTTCATTAAGGCCTGGGCGATCAAAAAATCTTGACGAATTCGCAGACTCCCCAAACTCACATGGCCCTTTAATATTTCTCCGGTGCGCGGGTCATCAACGCTTGCACCATAGCTCCAACCCCTAGTGGATCGATGTACCCATTGTATCACATTATAACGAACATCCATCGGGTCGGCATCATCGGGAAGTATTTTAACTTGAAATGCACCCTTATAACCAATGGCCTCAAAAGCTTGGTTCCACCATCTTCCGCCTTCCAGCAAAGCGGAGCGCACAGGTTCGGGTGTACCATTATCCAAATAATAGATGATCGGCTCTACCGTTTCACTCACCGCAGCGTTGGGATTTTTTTTCTCTAAGCGATGTCTTCGTATAAAGCGCTTTAGTATTGGAGATTCTACCGGAGTGGCATAGTCATAGTATGCGAAAGGCGACGCCCCGGAACGTGGATCAAATTCACGCTGTGTATATCCATCGTCAGGAAGCGCAATAAAGGAATGGTGTTGCGCCACAGTGACCAATTTTGCATTGGGCGTAACCGAGCGAATATTTCTTCCTTCAGGATTGCCCTTGAACGTAAGGGTGATATCTAACTCAATGTTTTTTGGAAAGGCTTTGGTGCGTCCCATGGCCATGGCACTTTTTGATTTGTCCAAGCTATACGAGCCTTGCTTATTGCGCTTTAACCGGCCTATGACCCCATGGGTATCCTGCATTAAAAAATCGGTAATGTCAATAATGTAGGTACCGCCCTTTTCCGATTCTATTTTGAAGCCACCCAAAATAGATTTGGCGAAGGCCTGTTCTACCGATTTCTTCTCCAAATTATTATCGGTCAATGCTCTAAATTTCATATTTGGCTGTACCAACATGAGTTTGTTTCCCGCTTTTTCAAAGTATACGACCTGTTCACTTCCCAGTTGTCCCCGATCTAAGCCGATATCATTACTCCCTATTCCGCTGCTTAGCGAGGATACATATAAAAATTCCTCGTTGAGCGCATCGACTTCCAAATAAATCTTGTCGCTCTGTCCATCATATTGAAAATTAAAAAAGCCCTTAAACTTTTGAAAGTTTTTACTTTTCTCGGAAAACTGAGCCGAACATAGCATGATGCAAGAAAGAAAGAAAATGAAGGAAGTATAACGGTTTCTCATAATAATGGAGTTAAAAATTTCTGAAGCATGGGCACTAAATTTATAGAAAATTGATTGTACAGCCATACATTAGTACTACTTTTACCAGCTAAAGAAAAATTTAAATGATTTCTACAGATCAATCCAAAGATCTTATTGAGCGCCTTGGTGCGTTAAGGAGGTATCTTTGACATCGATGCGAAACTTATAGAGATAGAGAACGAGCAGGAAAAAACGCTCGCACCCGACTTTTGGGACAATCCTCAGAGGGCCCAGGCCCAAATGAAATTCATACAATCCAAAAAACAATGGGTCGATGATTACAATGAGGCGCAATCGCTAGTGAGCGATATGGAGGTGCTTCTAGAGTTTCATGCAGCTGGTGAGGTAGATGATACCGAGGTTTCAACCCAGTTTGATAAGGCTCTTGAACTAATTGAGCGAATGGAGTTCAAGAATATGCTCTCGGAAGAGGGTGATGAACTCACGGCTGTTTTACAGATTACTGCAGGTGCCGGTGGTACCGAAAGTTGTGATTGGGCAGCCATGCTTATGCGCATGTATATGATGTGGGCGGAAAAAAACGGATATAAGGTCAAGGAATTGAATTACCAGGAAGGTGATGTAGCGGGAATTAAGACGGTTACTTTAGAAATAGACGGTGATTACGGCTTCGGCTGGTTAAAGGGTGAAAATGGGGTACATCGCCTTGTACGTATTTCCCCTTTTGACAGCAATGCCAAACGACATACTTCTTTCGCCTCGGTTTATGTATACCCCTTGGTCGATGATAGTATTGAAATCGATGTGAATCCTGCGGATATCGAAATTACCACGGCCCGTTCGAGCGGTGCAGGAGGGCAAAATGTAAACAAGGTCGAAACCAAAGTGCAATTGGTGCACAAACCTTCAGGGATACAAATTTCATGTTCAGACTCCCGTTCTCAGCACGATAATAGGGCTACAGCCATGAAAATGCTTAAGTCGCAATTATATGAAATTGAGTTACGTAAAAAAATGGAGGCCCGACAGGAAATAGAATCCTCAAAAATGAAAATCGAATGGGGCTCTCAAATCAGAAATTACGTGATGCATCCCTATAAATTGGTGAAGGATGTACGTA
Organism: uncultured Flavobacteriaceae bacterium; assembly: GCA_938017825.1. GTDB lineage: Bacteria > Bacteroidota > Bacteroidia > Flavobacteriales > Flavobacteriaceae > Pelagihabitans. The sequence continues at coordinate 11,823 of CALIJE010000073.1, read as the reverse complement.
CTGCGGAAGAAACCGGAAATGTAGATGCTGTTATGAACGGAGAAATCGACGTCTTCCTAAAGGCGTATTTAATGGCGATGGGCCAAAAAGACGATGAATAATCCTTTCCACAAAATTTCAAAATAATAATACATTCAATTTATGATACAGATTTACCATAACCCACGATGCAGAAAATCAAGAGAGGGTTTACAACTGCTTGAGAGTTCTGGTCAAAAATTCGAAACCATTCTTTATTTGGAAAATGTACCAACCAAAATAGAGCTGGCTACCTTAATATCCCAATTGGGCTGCACACCTTTGGATTTAGTTCGTAAAAATGAAGCGATTTGGAAGGAAAATTTTCGCGGAAAAGAACTAACTGACGTGCAAATAATTGAGGCCATGGTGAAGTATCCTAAACTAATTGAACGACCCATTGTGATCAAAGCTTCAAAAGCAGTTATCGGGAGGCCCTTGGAAAATATACGTAAACTACTAAATCAATAATACCATAGGGGCAAGATTATGGCATATTAGTTGTACTGTTCTTTTAACAAAGCTTTAACCTTAGGAGCTTAAACCATGCTCTAATTTTATCATCTAAACCAATATTATTATGAAATCTACCAAAAAATACTGGCTGGCTATTTTTACATTGATGCTCTTTGGGGCAGAATTACATGCTCAATATGGCTATGGCGGAGGTGGGTACGGTTACGGTCGTGGCGGCTATGGCTATGGCAGGCAGCGAAGCCTTTCCCCACAGGCCAATACTACACCAGAGCCACCAAAACCGAAAACAGCGGAAGAAATCGTTGATGAGCAAATGCCGACCATTGCCGAAACCTTGGAGCTTAACGAATTCGAATCGGCAATTTTAAGTTCTATTCTCAAAAAGTACGTACAACAACGCATAGAAATGCAAATCTTGAAATTGAGTCCTGAACAAATGCGTGAGGGAGACGAAAAAATTACTGAAAACCAAGATAAGGAGTTGAAGGAAGGTTTGCCGCCAGAAAAATATGAAGCCTTTGTGCAGATGATGAAAGATGGGGTTCAAAAGTCAAAGAAAGACAAAAAGCGGAAAGACAAAAAGAAGAAAAGAAAAAGTAAAAAGAATAAATCCGAAAACTAAATGAAGAAACTGTTCCTGTTTGCGCTATTACTCATAACATTCGTTTCTATAGCGCAAAGGCCACAAGGCCGACGCCCAGGTGGGCAACGGCCCGATCCAATTAAAATTACGGGAACAGTGCTCGACCAAGAGACGGGCGACCCTTTAGAATATGCGACCTTGGTGCTACAAAGTGTTCGCAATCCTGATCGAGTCACGGGCGGGATAACCGACGAATTTGGAAAGTTCAGTGTAGAAACGTTTCCTGGCCGTTATAACGTTCGTGTAGAATATATTTCATACAAGACATACGAACTTAAAGAACAGGGATTTCGTGAGTCAACCGATTTGGGCGTTATTAAACTACAGCTCGATGTTGAACAACTCGAGGCCGTTGAGGTCGTCGGTGAACGTACTACCGTAGAACTTCGTTTAGACAAAAAAGTCTATAACGTGGGTTCAGACCTTACCGTGAAAGGGGGCTCGGTAACCGATGTGCTCGATAATGTACCATCGGTAACGGTCGATGTGGAAGGAAATATTAGCTTAAGGGGTAATGAAAGTGTGCGCATATTAATTAATGGCAAACCCTCTGCACTTTCTGGCCTAAGTCCAGAAGCCCTGCAGCAACTGCCTGCTGAAGCCATTGAGAAGGTTGAGGTAATTACCAACCCTTCAGCGCGTTATGATGCCGAGGGTACTGCAGGTATATTAAACATCATACTCAAACAAAGCAAAACTGCTGGTTTAAATGGTTCATTTAGTGTCAACGTGGGCCACCCTGAGAGCTATGGGGGGAATGTGAGCATTAATTTGAGGCGCGACCGCTTCAATATATTTACGAATACCTCTTATCGCTATAGAAACGGACCTGGAAATGCGCTCTTTGAGCAAGAAAACTTTAACCCTGATGGTACTACGGCAAGTTTTCAAGATGAAATTCGCGATACCAATCGAGAGCGCAAGGGTTTTAATACGAATGTCGGATTCGAATATTTTATTGATTCGACAAGCAGTATTACCAATTCTTTTTCCTTTCGTAATTCTACGGGTGAAAACGAAACCGATATCGACTTCTTCAATTTCGACGCGGCCAGAAACCCGACTATCGAAAGAAATAGGTTTACAACCGAGAGTGATGACGACGAGCGTGTTCAGTATGCCATGAATTATCAGAAGCGATTTAATAACAAGGGGCATGAACTTAAGATAGATTATCAATATTCCTCTGGTAAGGAGCTAGAAAACGCGATCATCAATGAGCGTATAATTGGCGAGACCGTAGATTTTCCTACCGAGCAGACCTTGAATGATGAATCACAAAAGAACCAGCTCGTTCAGCTAGATTATGTATTGCCTTTTGGAAAAGAAAACGCTTCGCAATTCGAATTCGGATATCGCGGAAACTTCAATGATTTCAACACGGATTTCGATTTTGGAATTCTCGAAAACGGACTGTTGGATAGTGACCCCAACTTTAGCAACGAACTTAACTACAAGGAATATGTAAATGCATTATACACCCAGTTGGGCAGTAAATTTGGTAAATTCAATGCCTTGGCAGGATTGCGTATGGAAGCTTCCGATATTGGCATCGAATTGGTCAATACAGGCGAAGTTACCAACAAGAAGTACACCGATTGGTTTCCATCTGTTTTTTTAGGTTATGAATTTTCTGAAACCGAACAACTGACCATTAGTTATAGCAGGCGTCTTCGAAGACCCCGCTCCCGTTTTATAAATCCATTTCCGTCTCGCTCAAGTAATACGAATTTATTTCAGGGAAATCCGAATCTTGATCCGACATATACAGACGCCTATGACTTTGGTTATTTAAAGAGATGGGATAAAATTACGTTCAATACTTCCGTCTACTTCAACAACTCTACAGGAGTTTTTCAGTTTATTACGCAGGAGACCGGTGATTTTGTGCAAATTGAAAACCCTGGATTTGATGACACCATACCGCCAGGTCCCGATAATTTGGAAACGATTGATATTCCCGTACAAGCAAGAACGCCTATTAATTTGGCGAATGATAAGCGATACGGACTCGAATTCACAACGACATACACGCCTAAACGAAATTGGCGCCTCACCTGGAACCTGAACTTATTTCAACAGCAATTGCGCGGAGACTATACGTATGAAAACTCAATGGGCGAACAAATCACCCAAAATTTTGATGCCGATAATCTTACATGGTTCACCCGTATGAGTGCAAAATTGCCCTTACCGGGGAAGATAGACTTCCAAACCAATCTATTCTATAGAGGACCATCTGAGAATGCCCAAAGTAAGAACAAAGGCATTTTAAGCATGAATCTGGCTTTCAGTAAAGACGTAATTAAGGATAAGGCTACACTTTCCTTAAATGTGAGCGACCTGTTTAATTCGAGAAAGCGTCGCAGCGAAACACGAACTGAAAATGTTTTCAGTTATAGCGAATTTCAATGGAGACAACGCCAAATAAATCTTTCGTTCCTATACCGCTTCAATCAGAAAAAGAACCAAAGACAAGGTAATCGGCAACGAGGTGGCGGAGACGATGGTGATTTTGAGGAAGAAGGTTGATTCGTGTAAGGCAGTAACGCAATAAAAAAGGAGCCCATTGGCTCCTTTTTTCTTTATTTATACATCGCGCTGGGCTCGCTTCGCCTTGCGCCTTTCTTTGAATTGTTCGATCAAATTGCCGAATAACCAGTATGGCACAACAAAGGTCAATAAGAAAATCATCAGCCAAAAGCCAATGGTAAGTATCGTTAAAAACGCTAAAAATCCTAAATACTGGTCGAATTCAAACATTGTTTTTTCATTTGTTACTACAAAGATACTTTGAAAATTGGCAAACCTGCAACTAGTATCTCAAAAAAAATTTGAAAGGTTCTAAAAATTTACGCAATGGGAAATAAACGAGTTATCCTTTACCTTTGTTATCTACACTAAATATAAAGTATGAGTTTTAGAATAGAAAAAGATACAATGGGCAAAGTTGAAGTGCCTGCAGATAAGTACTGGGGTGCACAAACTGAGCGTTCAAGGAACAATTTTAAAATTGGACCGGTGGCATCAATGCCTTTGGATGTCGTTTATGGTTTTGCATATCTTAAGAAAGCTGCTGCCTATACCAATTGCGAGTTAGGTGTATTGGATGAGGGTAAAAGAGATCTAATTGCTCAAGTATGTGATGAAATTCTCGAAGGTAAGCATGATGACCAATTTCCATTGGTCATTTGGCAGACCGGATCAGGAACACAGAGCAACATGAATGTGAACGAAGTCATTGCCAACAGAGCACATGAAATAGCCGGTAAAGTAATTGGTGAAGGCGAAAAAACCATTCAACCGAATGATGATGTGAACAAATCACAATCTTCTAATGATACCTTCCCAACAGGAATGCACATCGCCGCATACAAGAAGATCGTTGAAGTAACGCTACCAGGTGTAACAAAACTTCGCGATACCTTGCATAAGAAGGCCACCAACTTTCAGGATGTGGTCAAAATTGGGCGTACGCATTTAATGGATGCCACTCCCCTCACCTTAGGTCAGGAATTTTCTGGGTATGTATCGCAACTAGACCATGGGATCAAAGCCCTGAACAATACTCTAGACCATTTATCTGAATTGGCTTTGGGTGGCACGGCGGTAGGTACCGGATTAAACACACCCCAGGGATATGATGTATTGGTGGCAAAATACATCGCCGATTTCACCGGATTGCCCTTTAAAACAGCTCACAATAAGTTTGAAGCCTTGGCGGCTCATGATGCAATTGTCGAAAGTCATGGTGCCTTAAAGCAATTGGCCGTAGCTCTAAACAAAATTGCCAATGATATAAGAATGATGGCCTCTGGCCCTCGTTCCGGAATCGGCGAAATAACCATTCCCGCTAACGAGCCCGGCAGTTCTATTATGCCCGGTAAGGTAAATCCAACACAATGTGAAGCATTGACCATGGTTTGCGCCCAAGTTATGGGCAACGATGTTGCCGTGACCATTGGCGGTACACAGGGCCACTACGAGCTAAATGTATTCAAACCTATGATGGCGGCCAATATCATTCAATCGGCTCAATTATTGGGTGACGCTTGCGCAAGTTTTGAGGTTAATTGTGCTGCCGGAATTGAACCAAACCAAGAAGTTATTACCCAATTGCTGAACAATTCGTTGATGTTGGTCACGGCCCTCAACACCAAAATAGGGTACTATAAAGCCGCAGAAATAGCAAATACGGCACATAAAAATGGAACAACTCTAAAAGAGGAAGCAATTAATTTAGGATATGTAACTGCCGAAGAGTACGATGCCTGGGTTAAACCAGAAAATATGGTGGGGTCGTTAAAATAGATTTTGGCAATTGAATAGAACTTAAAAAGGGGACAATCTAAAAAGATAGTCCCCTTTTACAGTTAATGGATAGTGTTTTATTTAAGCGTGAACTTGTTCGTTCCTAGGAGCGTCAATTTATTATCATAAACATTTACCATGTAATTTCCTTTCTGAAAATCACCCGCTGGTTTATTGATATAGTCGCACACATCAAGGGCTTTGTTTTCGTAATAGAAGTTAGTTCCCTTACTATAGGTAACAGAAGCACCAGAATCATTGGTCTTAGAATAACTTTCACCTAGAACATTTCCTTGAGGGTCAAGAACCTCTAATAAGAACTCTCTATCACCGGCTTCAGCAATTACATTGTTCGCAACTGTAAAGCAAATTTTCAATTTATCGGTGCGTCTTGCTCTTGAAGTAGAAGCAAGTTTACCACTACTTCTTTCCTTTACCGCATCAACTGAAAAAGTCGCCAGGTTCAATGCAGATCCTTTCTCCACAACATCGGCCAATTGGGTATTTTGAACCACAAGTGAATCATTGAACACGGTTTGTTTTTCTAACTCAACATACGTGCTGTCACGTTGCATGGCAATCATAGTATTCGAAGTTGTCAAAGAATCTACTTGCCGCAATAATTGAGCTCTTTCCGCCTTTAATACACTTACTTGTCTTCTATATCGAGAAAGTGAAGAAATATCGGCTTTCATGTTCTTTACCGAATCAATATATCGTGCAATATTATCGCGCGCAGAAACCAATTCTTCATTGGTAGCATTGCTTTCCAAGATAGCCTTGTCATATTCAGACTTTAAACTTTCTAGGTCAGCTTCGACCACTTGTTTTTCTTCTAAAAGTGCATTGGTTGTCTTCTTTTTGTCTTGGTAAAGACTAACTGTATAGATAATCGTACCCAAAAGTACAACACCTAGCAAACCTGCTAGAACTTTCAATCCGTTGTTATTCTTTGTTTCAGTCATAGTTTAAAAATTAATATTCTAATTGAGTGTTTGTTTGTATCGTTTTATATACGCAGTTGTTCTCAATTTAGATTTTTTGAGTTAAAAAAATTAGAGTACAAAGACGCAATTATATAACTTTAATTTTACTTTTTTAGTACACTATATTTATGGCAATTACCATTATTCCTTTTGAGCCCCGATATGCAGGGGACTTCCATGATTTGAACGTTGCATGGCTCGAAAAGTACTTTTACGTAGAGGCAAAGGACAAAATTTTGCTCAAAAAATGTAAAGAATCGATAATTGATCTGGGTGGATTCATTTTTTTTGCCAAATTGAATTTGGAAATAGTGGGATGTTTTTCATTTATCAAAGTAGATGAACACAACTATGAATTTGGAAAAATGGCCGTGAGCGAAGCGCATCAAGGAAATGGAATTGGTCAATGCCTTATGGATTTTGCCATTTCCTTTGCCAAGCAAAAGCAATGGCATGCATTAACGCTCTATTCAAGCACCAAATTACCCGGCGCATTGCATATTTATAGGAAATACGGTTTTGTTGACGTTGCCTTGGAAAAAGACCTGCCTTACGAACGTAGCGATGTGAAAATGAAGCTAGAACTATAAAAGCTGCTATGTGTTCTTATCGAATGAGTTTCTTGTACTTTATTCGCTTCGGAATCAAATCCCCTCCCAAACGTTTCTTCTTATTTTCTTCATAATCAGAAAAAGAACCTTCAAAGAAATATACCTGGGAATCACCTTCAAAAGCCAATATATGCGTACAGATACGATCTAAGAACCATCTATCGTGTGAAATTACGACGGCACAGCCAGCAAAATTTTCAAGTCCTTCTTCAAGAGCTCTTAAGGTGTTGACATCTAAATCATTAGTGGGCTCATCTAAAAGCAATACATTACCTTCTTCTTTAAGGGTCATTGCCAAATGCAAGCGGTTACGCTCACCCCCGGAAAGCATATTTACTTTTTTGTTCTGTTCACTACCAGAAAAATTGAACCTACTTAAATAGGCCCTAGAGTTTACCTGTCTACCGCCCATCATGACCAACTCTTGCTCATCGCTGAAATTCTGCCAGATGGTTTTGTCAGGGTCTATATTAGAATGGCTTTGGTCTACATATGCAATCTTAGCGGTTTCACCGACCGAAAAATCACCGGAATCTGGTTTTTCTTCACCCATGATCATCCTAAAAATGGTCGTCTTTCCTGCTCCGTTGGGTCCAATAATTCCAACTATCCCTGCCTGTGGTAATTTAAAGTTCAAATCTTCATAAAGCAATTTATCATCATAGCCTTTACTGATGCCTGTAGCCTCTAGAACATTAGTTCCCAATCGTGGCCCATTAGGTATATAGATTTCCAATTTTTCATCCAGTTGTTTTTGATCTTGACTCATCAGCTTGTCGTAGTTCTTCAAACGTGCTTTTTGTTTGGTCTGACGGCCCTTTGCACCTTGTCGCACCCATTCTAATTCCCGTTCCAAGGTTTTTTGACGCTTTGAAGCGGATTTACTCTCCTGAGCAAGACGTTTCGCCTTCTGATCTAACCAACTAGAGTAATTGCCTTTCCAAGGAATGCCTTCACCCCGATCAAGTTCAAGAATCCAACCGGCAACATTATCCAAAAAATAACGGTCGTGCGTCACGGCAATTACGGTGCCTTTATAGCCGGCCAAATGATGTTCCAACCAATGAACAGACTCAGCATCCAAATGGTTGGTCGGCTCATCGAGCAACAATATTTCTGGTTCTTGCAATAACAGTCGACACAGCGCAACCCTGCGGCGTTCACCGCCAGAGAGAACACCTATTTTCTTCTCAGAATCTGGCGTGCGCAAGGCATCCATGGCAATTTCTAGTTTCGTATCCAATTCCCATGCATTTGAGGCATCGATCTGATCCTGAAGCACAGCTTGCTTGTCCATTAGCTTCTGCATCTTATCGGCATCTTCATAAACCTCAGGAAGGGCGAACATGTCATTGATTTTATTGTATTCATCGAGAATCGCCACCGTTTCGGCTACCCCCTCCTTTACGACTTCCAATACGGTCTTGTTCTCATCCAGCTGGGGTTCTTGCTCTAGATAACCCACCTTATATCCTGGGGAAAACACTACATCGCCCTGATAATTTTTATCAACTCCGGCGATGATTTTCAACAAGGTAGATTTACCCGAGCCATTTAGACCAAGAATGCCGATTTTGGCACCATAGAAGAAACTGAGGTATATATTTTTTAAGACTGGGGTATTGGCCGTTTTAAAGGTCTTGCTCACCCCCGACATGGAGAAAATGACTTTTTTATCGTCAGACATATATTCTACTTATTATGCTATTATTTCTTGAGAATGGTTCTAGGGTTTTATACACGGCCTTTTAGGGCATTAAAGACCCACGCTATGGCAAAGAAACCTATGCCTACCGAAGCAAATCCCCATCCGGCCACATCATCGTATCTAAATGCCCCCAAGGCGATAAGTGCGCAGCCAACGGCGATCATGATAAAGGTGGCCCAAGCGAGTACCGTATTTTTGTTCATTCCCATATTCTTAGTTTTGGTGGTTGGTAAAGTGGTGACATCAAATATCGGAAAAATTAGGGTTTCTCTATATAGACAGGGCGACTTTATTATTCAAAAGGAAAGACAATGCCCCCCTGCCGGCGTACTTCATCCATAATGGTGATAAGTTCTACACTGTTTTGATGGCTCCAACGATCACTTTGCAACTTCCCAGCCCTTAAGCAGTCTTGTACCTCCTCAATTTCATGCGAATACCCTTTTCCCAAGGTAGGTAGGTTAAAATGTTCTCGTTGTTCGTTCACTTCAAGAACAAAGCCTTGCGCTTCATGCCAACGTGGGTCGATGAACAATTCACCTTTACTGCCCGAAATTTCGGCTTTCATCTCCGTTTTGGAAACCAGACCACTATATAAAACAGCTTGTGCATCGGAATATTCGAATATCATTGATGTTTGAACCTCAACCCCTGTTTTATACATTTTTGACCTGGAGATGATTCGCAAGGGTTTGCCAAGGATAAAATATGCCAGGAAAATAGGATAGATTCCGATATCCAAGATAGAACCGCCTGCAAGTTCAGGGTTTAAGAGTCTGCCCTCTTCCGGCTTATCCAAAGCGTAAAACCCAAAATCGGCATATAATAGGCCGATATCACCGATCGTGCCATTCGACACGAGTTCCTTTACTTTCAATATCGTGGGGTTAAAGCGGCTCCATAAGGCCTCCATCAAGAACACATTGTTCTTTTTAGCTACGTGCAACATACGTTCTACTTCAGCAAGGTTAATGCCCAGTGGTTTTTCACAGAGGATGTGTTTGCCACACTCCATCGCCTTAACGGCCCACTCCATATGGCCGGTATGTGGTGTAGCGATATAAAGCACATCTATGACATCGGCCTGCAGCAATTCTTCGTAGCTGCCATAAGCATACTCAGCACCATATTCGTTTGCGAAATCTGTTGCCCTCTTTAGATTTCTCGAGGCTACCGCAACCAATTTACCGCCGTCGACCAGCGCAAGGTCTTGAGCAAAACTATGGGCAATCTTGCCTGGACCTAAAATTCCCCAACGTATATTTTTCTTCACTTTCATTTAGCAGCTATTATGGATGTTCGTTGACTATGTTTTCGCTGCTAAAATAGTATTTAACTGCTTATCTTTACGCCATCAAAATGAAATGAGGGCTTAAATGGATATCAAATTCAACAAAAACGAGGATAGCAACAAAATGCTGCTATCCCAGCTTCGCAAACGTTTGGCACAGGTAAAATTAGGCGGCGGTCAGGAACGGCTGAAAAAGCAGCGCGACAAGGGCAAAATGACAGCTCGAGAACGTATTGATTATTTGTTGGATGATAAAAGGGACAGCATTGAAATCGCGGCTTTTGCGGGTGATGGAATGTATGAAGAGCATGGCGGTTGTCCGTCTGGCGGGGTTGTAATCAAAATCGGATTCGTTCAAGGCAAGCAATGTATCGTCGTTGCCAATGATGCCAGTGTAAAAGCAGGTGCATGGTTTCCCATTACCGCTAAGAAGAATCTTAGAGCTCAAGAAATTGCCATTGAGAACCGACTCCCTATTATCTATTTAGTAGATAGTGCCGGAGTATACCTCCCCATGCAAGATCAAATTTTCCCCGATAAAGAACATTTTGGGCGTATTTTCAGAAACAATGCGGTAATGAGCAGTATGGGTATTACCCAAATTTCGGCCGTTATGGGAAGTTGTGTTGCTGGTGGTGCCTACTTACCGATCATGAGCGATGAAGCACTTATCGTTGACAAAACGGGTAGTATTTTCTTGGCCGGTAGTTATCTTGTAAAGGCCGCCATTGGGGAAAGCATTGATAATGAGACCTTGGGCGGGGCCAGTACCCACTGCGAAATAAGTGGGGTTACCGATTATAAGGCCAAAAGTGATGCAGATGCCTTGGATAAAATCAAAAATATCGTTGATAAAATCGGGGACTTTGAAAAAGCAGGTTATAGCCGCTCAAAAACCATCGAACCCAAAGAAAAACAAGAGGATATATACGGACTCCTACCCGCTTCCAGGGCTGAACAATACGACATGCTCGAAATCATTCACCGTTTGGTAGATGATTCGAATTTTGAGCAGTACAAGGAAGACTATGGAAAAACGCTCTTAACGGGTTATGCGCGCATTGATGGCTGGGCAGTAGGCATTGTGGCCAATCAACGAAAAGTGGTTAAAAATGCCAAAGGTGAAATGCAATTTGGAGGTGTTATCTATTCGGACTCAGCCGATAAAGCCACCCGATTTATTGCCAATTGCAATCAGAAAAAAATTCCCTTGGTATTCCTCCAAGATGTTACCGGTTTTATGGTCGGAAGTAAAAGTGAGCACGGCGGAATCATTAAAGATGGCGCCAAAATGGTGAACGCCGTAAGCAACTCGGTTGTTCCCAAATTTACCGTGGTCATTGGTAATAGTTATGGGGCCGGCAACTATGCCATGTGTGGCAAGGCCTATGACCCTAGACTCATTGTCGCATGGCCGAGTGCCGAGTTGGCTGTTATGAGCGGTAATTCGGCAGCAAAGGTTTTGTTGCAAATTGAAAAATCTTCTTTGAAGAAAAAGGGGGAAACAATTACAGAGAAAAAAGAAAAGGAACTCTTTCAAAAAATAAAACAACGCTACGACAATCAAGTCTCTCCGTACTACGCCGCATCGCGAATTTGGACGGATGCGATTATAGATCCGCTTGAAACTAGAAAATGGATTTCTATGGGCATTGAGGCAGCAAACCATGCCCCAATCGAAAAAACCTTTAACCTTGGCGTATTACAGGTATAGTATTAACCCTGTTCTAAATTGATGTTGATGGTGGTTTTCGCCATCAACTTAATGGTAAGCTTTT
>CALIJE010000072.1 GCA_938017825.1 uncultured Flavobacteriaceae bacterium | reverse complement strand
ATACTTAACTTTAAATCAGCTTGATTTTTTAGCTCAAAAATCCTTACGGCTTTCCAAAGCTTGAAATCATTGCCGAGCCCCTTACCCGATATTATGAAAAAAAGTTTCGCAGCAGTAGCATTCTTGGCAGTATTCATTGGTTCATTTTGCTATGCTCAAGACACCTATCTCTATTCGCAACCTAAAGAACTGGGCGATGGATGGAAAACTGAAAACCTAAAATCACTAAACGTTGATACTACCCTCATTTATAAGGCTTTCAGTAAACTAAAACACATACCAAACAAAATACATAGCGTTTTAGTGATACAAAACAACCGCTTGATTCTTGAAGAGTATTTTGAAGAGCATGCCCAAGACCAACCGCACGACCTGCGTTCCACTACAAAAAGCATAAGGTCTATTTTATTGGGAATCGCAATCGATAAAGGGTTCATTGAAGACATTAACGACCCAATAGCGAACTATCTAAAAAACCCTTCACCCCAAAAAAATCTCGATGAAAGGAAGGATAAAATCACCATCAAAAACCTCTTGACCATGTCGAGTGGTCTTGATTGTAACGATTGGGACAAAAAATCAAAAGGACAAGAAGATAAAGTCTATAAAAAAAAGGATTGGCTTCAATATACGCTTGACCTGCCAATGCTTCATGAACCTGGTGCAGTCTCAAATTACTGTTCAATGGGCGCTATCTTAATCGCTGAAATTATCAGTCAGGCTTCAGGTATGACCATAGACAAATTTGCCGACACCCATTTATTCGGTCCTATGGGCATTCATAACCTAAATTGGGGACATACCTCGAATAAAGAAATCATACCGTCTGGAAAAAGATTGTACATGACCTCAAGGGACATGGCAAAAATTGGGCAATTGGTACTCAACAAAGGCAAATGGAACGGAACACAACTTGTTTCGGAAAATTGGATTGAGGAGTCAACCACGCCGAAAACTAAAATTACGGGAATTGACTATGGGTATCTTTGGTGGAATATACCCTTTAAAGTCAACGACGAAATGGTAGTGACCAAAACGGCAACCGGAAATGGGGGCCAGTATATTATGATTCTTCCCGAGTTGGATCTAGTTGCGGTATTTACGGGAGGGGCCTATAACTCACAAGAGGATAAATTGCCTTTTAAAATATTGAATGATATATTCCTTCCGACATTCAGCAAGGTAAAGTAACAAAATGGGAAGAATGAATCAAACTATAGAATTTGAGTAAAATCAGCGGCGAAAATCTATCACGAATTGAATTACAGAATTTAAAAGAAGCCAGAAACTTTTTATGGTTGAACCCTGTACTTCCCGCTATCGGCATAGCGTTCTTCATACTCCTACTTTCTCCGTTTTTTCCAATTATACCCTCAAAATTCGATTCGCGCATTGTGAATTCCTTTGCGCAATACTGGTCTGAAATAAAGCTTATCGTGAGAAATTTACCCATGCACCTCTTATGGGCTGTAATCGCAACTTTTGTCTATCATTATGCAAGAGACCTTAGGTTATGCCTAGATCTGACCAAGGACATGAAAAGCGATGTCAAACGCATCGGACATTTCAGAATACTCGACAAAAAACGTTTTGGGAGCTCCTATCGCATAAAAACCGATGACCTAAATGTGAAGTGGATTAAAGTCAATGAAACGCTATACAAGGCGTTAGAACTTAATTCAGAAGCCAAAATCATCTTTTCGGTAAGCAATAGAGCATATAGGTCGGACTTCAAAGAAAAGAAATTTAGAAATGATCATCTGATATGAAGTTCGCAGGCCATAAAACCCAAATACATATGGCTTCGAACTTTTTCGCGGGGTTTACGTATTTTTATAGACCGCGCCCAACCGTTGGCAGCAATTAAAGATACATGAATCGGAAATTTGTATTCGGGATGATTTTAATAGTAGTTCTGATAGTTTTCATAATCTTCTATCCGTTGCAATTTGACTTTTATGAGGACTTAAAAGCAAAAAAAATTGCGGACCATATTTTCATTCCCACGTTTTTTTTAGTAGTGCTTTATGACCTATTTCGAAATATCAAGAAAGGAGAAAAGAAATGGAAAGCGTATTCGCTTGACTTTATAAAAGGAGTGGCATTATGTGCGGTGCTCTATTTCTTCATCTTAAGAAGTTTCTTTTCGAGTGGTATTTTGTTTGTGAACTCGATTTTCGGAGCGAAAGAACAGGTTCAAATGCGTGGCGTCATAACGCATAAAACGGATTCAAAAGGTAGCGGAAAATTAATTGGAGAATACGAATTGATTGTTGCGGACAAGGGAAGTGAATATATTTTTGACTCAAATCATCTCGCTATAAAAAACTATGCAGTAGGAGATGCCTTTGAGGTAGACATGAACATGGGAATTCTAAATTTGATATATAAATAACTAGAGTCAACAAAACTCCTTATGCATTATGCATTACCTGTGCTAAAAAGCCACCGGTCCTAACAAAACATCTTGCTCAATTATCAGTATCTTCATCATGCGCTGGGATTGTATTGATGTACATTTCAGTGACGAATCAGAGCCTTGGGTTGTTACCAATTTGAAAAAACATGAATAGACTACTTCTACTAGTTTTGTTTTTATTTGCAAACCTTTCTTATTCCCAAATTGATGGGGAGCTCGTGCAGAGCATAATCAAAGAAAATCAGGATGTAGCCAAGTTTGACAGCATATCTAAAATACTGGGATACAAAGGCGGCGACAAAGTGAGAGTGTCAACAATGTTTATTGTAACCAAAACTGGTGAAATTGATAGTATTGTTGCAAGAGGTCCACATGCAATATTCGAAAATGAAGCCATTCGAATAATCAAAAAAGTACCCCCGCTAAATCCGGCGATTGTAAATGGTAAGCCAATTACCCAAAGGTTTGCGCTTCCGATTACGTTTGTGATAGAAACTGAAAAACAAAGAAAAAGGCGGCTAAAAAAGGAATCGAAAGCGGCTAAAAAAGGTAAGAACTAGCCATCCCAATGCCTATAAACAATCACCTAGGCTTAGCCACAAAGAACATCTTTCACAATTATTAGTATCTTCATGATGTGCTTCAAAACGTTCTTCGGCCATTTCTTCAACAAACCTTGGCCCAACCGATATAGAGCACTTGGGCATAATTCATGATCAGTCGATGAAAAAAGTTGAAATAGACGGTAGTACCATAGCGTATGAGGCTTTCGGGACAGGAACTCCGATGCTCTTTATTCACGGGGCGTTCTCGAGCGGAAAAACATGGAGGAAAGTAATACCACCGCTATCCGAACGCTTTCAGTGCATCGTGCCCGAATGGCCCTTTGGCGGACATGAAATTGCGTTGATCAATGGGCTGGACTTCTCACCTCCCGGAATAGCGGATCTCATTGCCAAATTCCTGAACGCCCTGAATTTGAAACAGGTCATTATTGTTGCCAACGATACAGGTGGTGCGTATGCACAGGTCTTTACCGCAAAATACGAAGCGTATGTTTCCCATCTGATTTTGAGCAACTGCGAAGGCTTTGAAATTTTCCCGCCTAAAAAATTCAAGTC
>CALIJE010000071.1 GCA_938017825.1 uncultured Flavobacteriaceae bacterium | reverse complement strand
TCAGGCAAAAGCGGAACGGGCAAAGAAAGCCACTGTGGCTCAAGAAGTTCAGAAAGAAGTCAAGGTAATTCGCCAGAAAAAGAAGGTTGAGAAGAAAAAGGCCGTACACAAAGAACAGAACAAGCCCAGGCCTGTTTTTAAGATCGGAGATCGTGTTCGCCTACAAGATGGCAAAGCTATTGGCAGCATTGACAAACTAGAAAAAGGAAAAGCATTGGTCAATTACGGTATGTTCACAACAAGCGTAAATGTAGACCAATTGAATTTGGTAGAACGGGCGAAGAACTAAGGTGAGAACAGATGATTCAAAAGGAGCATAAAATTGTTTTATTCGACGGGGTCTGCAACCTATGCAATAGCACCGTGCAATTCGCGATCAAGCGCGATAGGTCAGATATCTTTCGATTTGCCGCCTTGCAGAGCGAAATAGGTCAAAAACTGACTTTGGAACGCGGAATCGACACCTCCAAAGTGGATTCCATAATTCTCATTCAACCTGGAATTGCTTATTACACGAAATCAGATGCTGCCCTACAGATTGGCGCGCATTTAAAAGGATACCGTACAATTTCGAAGTTATTAACCTTGATTCCTAGAAGGTTACGAGATATCGTATATGATTTTGTAGCGCGCAATAGGTATGGTTGGTATGGCAAAAAGGAGCGCTGCATGGTGCCAAGTGCGGAATTAATGGAGAAATTCTTGAATTAACAGCCCTTTTCAACTCTTGATACGCGAAGGTGATATTGCATGAAACACTTGCCACGTCAGAATCGGCAAAACATGTTTTCGCAGCCAGATACGTATTTCCTTCCCCCAAAGGTATAGCCATCACCTCATCGATTATCCCCTGCCCGTTTAAGCGACAATTTGTTCTTATGAGACTCGCATATGGTCAAGAACCTTAAAGATATCGCGAAGGGAGCAGGCCTACTTCAAATTATTCAAAATAAAATCCAACGTTTTGTTGGTATTCAAATTTTGATGATAGGCGAGATTTGTGTGGCGATTTTTTTGGGCAAGCCCTAGTTGATGTAACTTTTGAATCGGTGCCAAATAGTCTATTGATACTTTACCGCTAAGTAAAATCTCCATAGATTCTTCTTTCAAATAACGCTTGTAGATTTTTTGCAAGCCACTTAAATAAAGACGGTCCTTGGTAAATCCGCCTCCCCTATGGGCTCGAAGGGTGACCGAAAATGCATCGGCGCGATTGAGTTTGTATTGGTTGTGAATCAAATCAAAAGTATCTGAAAAACTATAGCCTTTTATCAAACTATCGGATGCCAATACCCTATAAGCCAATTCTTTAAGTCTTTTCAAGGTCAAAGCACCACTCATGTATTCGCTAAAGACCGCCAGGCCTTCCTGGGTTTCCACATTTTTGGGAAATCCGTTCGAAAAGATCTTTAAAGGCTGTTCTTGGCCGTTATGGGTGGTCACCAAATGAACACCAATTTCATGGTTCGCCAGCGTGAGCAATTGATTCTGACTAAATTTTGCATTGCGCTTGATCAAAAGTGTTTGAGAGGCATTGCTGACCATGGCATCTGCCGCAATATGCGTTGAAAACTTAATGTGCAACGGAAAATCATAGCGCTTGGCAAAATCTTCAAAATAGTTTTTGGCCTCTTCCGCGCCAAATACTTTTTCCATATCGGCATGCACAGGTTCGTCTGCATAATGCAGGATAAACCGAGCGTTTTCTACGTCTTTCTCAGTTGGTGAGCCATATACCCTAAGGGAATTGTAGTGAAACTTCTTCTTCTCTCCGATAGATGCTATACATTGTACCATAATGGCGTAGTAATATATAATATCATTGTAGAGTTGGCGAATCTGCTCATCTTCAATACGCTCTAAGCGTTGTGAAAAGAATAGGCGGTGAATCTTATACGGACTAAACTTTAATTTTGGATATCTGAACTCAGGTTCAAGAACATATTTTGAGGCAAAAAAACGATGTTTCTCCTTCTCGATGTTCAAAGGATTCACATAGCTCAGCAATTCGATTTTTTTGACCAAACGGTCTAAGTTGGCATCAATTTCGAATAGGGCTGCATATGATTGCTGAAGGTCACTAAGCGCTATGTGTTGCATCATTTGGTATCCTGAAATTCCTTGAGTTGCAAAGGTATCAATTCTTTTAACTGTACCGCTACTGAACGCACCACTTCAGGATATAGTATTCCAGTAAGCTCATCGCAGTATACTTTCGCAATTTCAGTGGCAAGCACTAGGGTATTGTCAAATTTTTGGGTTACGAACTTTAGGAAATAGCCATTTCCCTGAAAAGTATCATTGATTTTTGACGTAGACGGAAGGTTGTTAGGGAGCACCATACCACCCAGCTTTTCGCTCCATGAAGCTGCCAGTTTTCCAAAACGATCATTATCAATATTCGCTGTGCCTAAATTCCAAGTGGGCACTTCCCTATCCCAACGTTTATAATTATAGCTATGCATATCGAAAACGATGGCCTTTCCGTATTTCGATTCGATTTTTTCAACAAGAGCCCCTACGACCTTGTAAAAATTCGCATGCTTTTGTAAACTATGCTGGCGCTCATCATCCGGCAATGGTTTATTCCAAAGTTGCTTACCCCATGCGTCGGTATAAATTGCAGTCTCCGGTGCGCGATTCAAGTCATACTCGAATCGACTGTCGCATCCGGCAATAACAATAGGATGTTCTTCGACCATCTCCTTGGTGCAAGGGTCCTCCTCATACCAGCGTTCATACTCGGAATGAAGGCAATTTTCCCAAAGGGATTTTCGAAATTGGTGGCCATCGTGGACTGCAGCGCAGATATAATGGGCGTAATCCTCAATTTTAATGGTAAACGAATAATCTTCAGATACCGCTTCGAAGGGAATTTCCGATCGTATATTGGACATGATCGTATTCAAGGAAAGTTTACGCATTTTCAACTTCCTTTCGTAGCCTCGAACGTCTATCGAAGGCCTGTAATTTGTCCATTACCTTGCTTTCAACGAAGTCTACCACCTTCGACTGAATCTTAGTCTTGTAAACCTTGTTCATGTAGGTAATCCCGCCAGGAGACATTACATTCACTTCAACAAGCTTTCCACCGATAACATCTATACCCACGAAGAAGAGTCCGTCTTTCACCAATTTGGGACCAATCTGTTTGCAAAGTGCCTTTTCTTCCTTGGTCATTGTATGCTTGGCAACAGTACCGCCAGCAGATACGTTAGAACGATGATCATCAGAACCAGGAATTCTTTTCATGGCCCCAATGGGTTCACCATTTAATATCAAAATACGCACATCGCCTTGGTCAGCACCTTCAATGTATTCTTGAAGTATTACGTAGTTCGACGTTCCATCTGAGTTAGTTATATAAAAATCCAATAAGGATTGTATACTGCTCATGGCCGATTTTTCAATCAAAATAACCCCAGAACCTCCAAAACCGTTGAGCGGTTTCAAGATCATCTTATCGGCCTTGGATTCCTTGATTTGCCGAATGAGATGTCGTTTATTTTTAGATACATGTGTTGCAGGTATAATATTGCTATGTGAATCACCAAATGCTGCGGTATACAACTTGTTATTCGCTTCCCGAATGCCTTGAAGGGAATTCATAATAAAGACATCGTCTTTGACCGAATCCAAAAAATTGAGCATAATCGGATCTAAAGGCGGATTCGCGCGCATAAAGATGACATCAAACCCGGCAAGGGGAAGCATTTCTTCACGGAGAGAAGCTTGTTTATAGAACGATTTTAAGTTGGCAGACACCTTGTCCAACCTATTGATAACGGTACAAAAGGCATTGGTAACACTATTTCGAATCGTCAAATTTGCAGGTGTACACAGGGCAACTCCATGCTTGCGCTTTACACATTCATGAATCAATGCCAAACTGGTATCATTTTCTGGGTCGATATCCTCCCATGGATACATTAAAAAACAAATGTTCATAGAAAAGTAGCTTTTAAAGAATGTTACGGTTATTTCACTTCGTCGTAATGGTCATCCCAGTTTTTGGCTTTGGGGTTGTCGTGCAACTTATCAACTGATTTCGCCACAATGGTCGCCACAGTAGCGTCACCTGTAATATTTACGACGGTTCTAAGCATATCCAAAGGCCGATCTACGGCAAATATCAAGGCCAATCCAATGGCATATTTATCTGGGGGAAAGCCTACTGATTCAAGGAC
>CALIJE010000070.1 GCA_938017825.1 uncultured Flavobacteriaceae bacterium | reverse complement strand
ACCGAGAAATAAGAGGATATCAACTTTCGTTTCTGATAATGCTCAAAAGAGTTGGCCATTGTAGGTGTATATAGGCGTAAAGTTAGGAAAGTAAAGTGAATTACTCGGTTTGGCCAAGTTAGGTTAACAAATCATTTTGAGGCTTAACGCTTCAACGCAAAGTGTCCTCGATATACATCGGTATCGGTACGAATCAGATACCAATAATCGGTTGCTGGAAGCTGCACTGAATTAAATGTTCCGTCCCAAGCGCTATCTATGTTTTTTGAATTTTGAAGCAATTGACCGTGTCGGTCAAAAATAGAGATCTCATAGTTCGTAAAATATTCGATTCCCTCCGCGGCAAAAGAGTCGTTTGTGCCATCCCCGTTCGGACTGAAGAATTTTGGAATCACCAAGTGAAGATGTGTCATTCGTACTGCTGCACAATTGTTTGTACCTCTTACCTTCACTTCATAAAGCCCGCCTTTTACTGGCCCTAAAATGGGACTATTCTGAAATGGCCCATCATTCAGGGCATATTCGTAATCACCTTCGGTCAACAGGCTGACTATAATGGAACGATAATCTGAGGTTACACTTGCGATCTGCGGCTTGTCTATTTGCCTAAGTACAATTGTCTTAATCGCCGAACAACCATTTGCATTGGTGACCGTTACGGAGAAGGTGCCTGCCCGGTCTACATTGATTGATTGGCTGGTCTCACCGCTAGTCCAAAGATATGAGGAATTGTTTTCTGCCGAAAGCGTAGTTGTTTCCCCTTCGCAAAAGACCAAATCTTCGTCAGTGACGATGGGCAATTCGTAGATGGTCAAAGTAACCGATGTCCTTGTTGGTGAAATACAATCGGTAAGCGATGAGCTGGCTTCGGCATAATAAGTTCCAGGAATGGCTGTACTATAATTAGGGTTGTTTTCGAGTAGTAGATTTCCGCCGATCGGTGCATCGTACCAATCAACTTCTAGACCAGCGGGGACATTTACGCGCAATGGTTGCAGCGCATCGCTACATACCATTACCTCGCCAATACTTATGGGCGGATCGGGAACAGGAACGATTAATACGTCGAATACTTCCGATAGTACATTACATAAATCATTGGAGACATTGATGACATCCTCCGCTACTTTAACTCTGTAGTAGGTGGTATTTGTTAAAAGGGGTGTTGTATATGTATTGGTGGTTTCTCCGGCAATATCGATCCATGTAGAGCCATCGGTACTTTGTTGCCATTGGTATGCGTGGGAGGTATAGATTGAAAAATCAGGATTTGCCGTCAAGGTTGTACTTACCGGACCCTGATCTTCGCAAGAGGCTATGAAGGTGTCGCTTTGAGCGTTCGTTACCTCGATAAAATCGCCACACGATTTAAACACTATATCATCGATACCGAGGTCATTACCACACCCACCGCTACCATTATTGATCATCTTTAAAATGACCGAGGTTTGTCCGGGCAAGGTTTGAAAAGTAAGGCCATATCGATTCCATTCAGGGGATAGGGTACCAAACAGGTCGCCAGTATCACCTGATGCCAAAACGGTAGTATCGGTATCGTCCCAAATTTGAAAGCGCACGTTTACTGGTATAATGTCGGAACCACAAAAACCGTTAGACTGGGCAAAGTTCAAAAGCCAGGAAGAAAATTCATAGGAGGTATTTTCACAAAGCCCATCAATTGATCTTCTATAAAATTCGCCAGGGGTAAAACTAGCGTTGACAATGAGCATTTTTCCATTGGTATCGCCAGGAGTACGGTCCATGGCATTATGCCAGTCATAATATCCTGAAGTACTCGAAATGGTGTAACTGCCATCTGATGGCGTTTCCGAAGTAAATGTATAGGTCGTTGTCCCAGAAGGCAAGGCCGGCCCGTCAATGGTTCCAGTGCCGAAAGTTTCGGTGAAGATTGCATCCCCGGAATTGCCGGTACAAAACCCCAGTTGGGCATTGGCAGTGATCCCAATACATAGAAACACCAAAACCAAAATTAAAATTCTATCTCTAAAAAATCCCCTCAAGCCTTAAACGATTACAGTTTGGTAAGGTAATAATAACTTTCGCCTTTGCCATATTAAACCTATTTTTGCCGCTTAAGTGCAAGAAACACAGACAATGCAGTACAATTTCAATGAAATAGAGCGAAAATGGCAGGCGTATTGGGCCGAAAACAAAACCTTTAAGGCAGAAAACAATACAGCAAAAGAGAAATTTTATGTGCTCGATATGTTCCCTTACCCTTCGGGTGCAGGACTTCATGTAGGTCACCCGCTCGGGTATATTGCAAGCGATATTTATGCACGCTATAAAAGGCATAAGGGGTTCAACGTATTGCATCCGCAAGGGTACGATTCTTTTGGCCTGCCTGCAGAGCAATATGCGATTCAAACGGGGCAACACCCCGCAATTACTACCGAAGCGAATATCAAAACCTATCGCCGGCAATTAGATCAAATCGGATTTTCCTTTGATTGGAGTCGAGAGGTACGTACCTCCGATCCGAAATATTATAAATGGACGCAATGGATATTTATTCAGCTCTTTAATTCGTGGTACAATAAAACTACAGATAAAGCAGAAGCTATTGAGACCTTGATAGCCTTGTTTTCCTCGGATGGAAATGCCGATGTCAATGCAGCTTGCGATGAGGACATCACCGAATTTTCAGCGACCGACTGGAATAGCTTTTCAAGTAAGGAGCAACAAGAAATTTTATTAAAATATCGATTGACATATTTGGCCGATACCGAAGTGAACTGGTGCCCGGCCTTGGGTACGGTTTTGGCCAACGATGAAATTATCAATGGCGTTTCTGAACGTGGCGGTCACCCTGTAGTTCGAAAAAAAATGACACAGTGGAGTATGCGCATTAGTGCCTACGCCCAGCGCCTTTTAGATGGATTGCAAACTATTGATTGGCCACAGCCCCTGAAAGATTCACAGACGAATTGGATCGGGAGAAGTCAAGGTGCTTCAGTTACATTTTACACGAAAGATGACGCGCGGCATTCGATCGAAGTTTTTACAACCCGACCCGATACTATTTTCGGCGTCAGTTTTATGACCTTGGCTCCCGAGCACGATTTGGTTGCAAAAATTACCACCGCTGATCAGAAGGCTGAGGTCGATGCCTATATCGAAGCTACGGCAAAGCGCTCGGAACGCGAACGAATGGCCGATGTAAAAAGCATATCCGGGGCCTTTACTGGGGCCTATGCCGAGCACCCCTTTTCGAAAGAAGCGATTCCGATTTGGATCGGGGATTATGTTTTAGCGGGTTATGGTACTGGAGCAGTGATGTCGGTACCCTGTGGAGACCAGCGCGATTGGGATTTCGCAAAGCATTTTGGCATTCCCATTCCGAATATATTCGAAGGCATTGACATTTCTGAGGAGGCCTTTGCAGACAAAGAAAAAACAGTAATTGCGAATTCTGATTTTTTAAATGGCCTGTCCTATAAAAAAGCGGTTAAAGCCGCCATTTATGAATTGGAGAAACTGGGTCAAGGCAAAGGAAAAATCAATTATCGTTTGCGCGATGCGGTATTTAGTAGACAACGCTATTGGGGAGAGCCATTTCCTGTTTATTATGTTGATGGCATGCCTCAGATGATCGCT
>CALIJE010000069.1 GCA_938017825.1 uncultured Flavobacteriaceae bacterium | reverse complement strand
GCCGACCGATGATGCCAAGCCATATCACTTTAACATTATAGATACACCGGGACACGTTGATTTTACCGTAGAGGTAAACAGATCACTACGTGTTCTTGACGGTTTGGTATTCCTTTTCAGTGCAGTTGATGGTGTTGAGCCACAATCTGAAACGAACTGGAGATTGGCCGATAACTACAAAGTGCCACGTATCGGATTTGTGAATAAAATGGATCGTCAAGGGTCTAACTTTTTGATGGTATGCAAGCAAGTTCGGGAGATGCTCGGTTCCAATGCCGTGCCAATTGTTTTGCCAATAGGTGAAGAAGCCGACTTTAAAGGTATTGTTGATTTGGCTAAAAATAGGGCTATTGTATGGCACGAAGAGGGCTTTGGTTCTACTTTCGATGTTGTGGATATTCCTGAAGAAATGAAGGCTGAGGTAAAGGAGTACAGAGCCGCATTGATCGAGGCAGTAGCGGAGTATGATGAGGCTTTGATGGAGAAATTCTTCGAAGATGAGGATTCTATTACCGAAGAAGAAGTGCACGCTGCATTGCGAGCTGCCGTAATGGATAGAGCTATTATTCCTATGATTTGCGGGTCTTCGTTTAAGAACAAAGGGGTTCAGTTCTTATTGGATGCCGTATGTAGATACTTGCCTTCACCGATAGATAAAGATGCTATCGTTGGAACAAATCCTGATACTGGAGAAGAAATAAGTAGAAAGCCAGATGTAAAAGAACCTTTTGCTGCTTTGGCATTTAAAATTGCCACGGATCCTTTTGTAGGCCGTTTGGCATTTTTCAGAACCTATTCTGGACGTTTGGATGCAGGTTCCTATATCTTGAACAACCGTTCGGGAAAGAAAGAACGTATTTCGCGTATTTATCAAATGCATTCCAATAAGCAGAATGCTATTGATCATATTGAAGCGGGTGACATTGGTGCAGCTGTTGGTTTTAAGGATATTAAGACCGGCGATACCATGTCTTCCGAAAAGCATCCGATTGTATTGGAAAGTATGGACTTCCCAGACCCGGTTATTGGTATAGCTGTCGAGCCCAAAACGAAGGTAGATGTTGATAAATTGGGAATGGCATTGGCAAAGTTGGCCGAGGAAGATCCGACCTTTCAGGTAAAAACCGATGAGGCCTCAGGACAAACCATTATTTCAGGAATGGGCGAGCTTCACTTAGATATTATTGTGGACCGTTTGCGTCGAGAATTTAAGGTTGAGGTAAATCAAGGTGAGCCTCAAGTTGAATACAAGGAGGCATTGACCAAAATGGCCGCGCACCGAGAAACATACAAGAAACAGTCTGGTGGTCGTGGTAAATTTGGGGATATCGTCTTTGAAATGAGTCCGGCCGATGAGGATTTCGAAGGAACTGGATTGCAGTTCGTTGATGAGATCAAAGGAGGGCGTATTCCTAAGGAATTTATTCCTTCGGTCGAGAAAGGATTTAAAATGGCTATGCAAAACGGGCCTTTGGCCGGTTTTGAAATGGATACGATGAAAGTGGTCTTGAAAGATGGATCT
The DNA here is from genome assembly GCA_938017825.1 of uncultured Flavobacteriaceae bacterium. GTDB lineage: Bacteria > Bacteroidota > Bacteroidia > Flavobacteriales > Flavobacteriaceae > Pelagihabitans. Next base: position 49,333 of record CALIJE010000069.1, on the reverse strand, counting down.
TTCCACCCTGTGGATTCTGATGCCCTTTCTTTCGAGCTTGCTGCCAAAATGGGGTATAAAGCGGCCGGGAAAGCGGCTGGTGCCGTAATTATGGAACCAATCATGAAACTAGAGGTACTTACACCTGAAGAAAACATGGGTGATATAGTTGGTGATTTAAACCGTAGACGTGGTACCATTAGCGATATGAGCGACAGGGCGGGAGCCAAGGTGGTAAAAGGAACAGTTCCTTTATCGGAAATGTTCGGTTATGTTACCGCATTACGAACATTGTCATCCGGTAGGGCGACCTCTACGATGGAATTCTCGCATTATGCGCAAACACCATCAAACATATCAGAAGAAGTAATCAAAGCTGCTAAAGGTGTAACCACCGCTTAATTTTTAGAAGATGAGTCAAAAAATCAGAATAAAACTTAAATCTTACGATCACAATTTGGTAGACAAATCTGCTGAAAAAATCGTAAAAACGGTGAAGACGACAGGAGCAGTAGTTACGGGTCCGATTCCTTTGCCGACGCATAAGAAAATATTTACGGTTTTGCGTTCGCCACACGTGAACAAGAAATCGAGAGAGCAATTTCAATTGAGTTCATATAAGAGATTGTTGGATATTTACAGCTCTTCATCAAAAACCATTGATGCGCTTATGAAGCTAGAGCTTCCCAGCGGTGTCGAGGTAGAGATCAAGGTGTAGGTATGAATATGGTTGCCGAGTTTAGGTAGCCAAAGTAACATGTCCTGAGCTGCGTGCGAGGGAAAAACGGAAAGAAAATAAATTCAGGGTTGAATTATTTTCGGCCCTGTTTTTTTGAAAAGTAGTAAAGTTTAATACAAGTAATTAATATAAACGGATAAAGGATTTTCATTTTGAAAGTCGGGCATCCAAAATTTAAAATCAAATATGTCTGGGTTAATAGGAAAAAAAGTAGGCATGACCAGCATTTATGATGAGAACGGGAAAAATCTTCCCTGTACCATCATTCAAGCAGGGCCATGTGTAGTTACCCAAGTCAGAACTGAGGAAGTTGATGGGTATAACGCCCTTCAAATAGGTTTCGATGACAAGGCAGAAAAACGTGCTAGTAAGGCTGAATTGGGCCATGCGAAAAAAGCAGGTACTTCTCCTAAGAAAAGAGTCACCGAGTTTCAAGGTTTTGATGAGGAGTACAAATTGGGAGATACCATAGGTGTCGATATTTTTGTTGAAGGTGAGTTCGTCGATGTGGCGGGCACCTCAAAAGGAAAAGGTTTTCAGGGTGTGGTAAAGAGACACGGTTTTGCCGGAGTTGGCCAAGCTACCCACGGACAACACAACAGGCTAAGAGCACCAGGTTCTATCGGTGCCGGTTCTGATCCCTCAAGAGTTTTTAAAGGAATGCGCATGGCAGGTAGAATGGGCGGCGAAAGAGTTACCGTTCAAAACTTACGCGTGCTTAAAGTAGTTCCTGAAAAGAATCTTATTGTAGTTAAAGGATGTGTTCCAGGGCACAAAAACGCTTACGTAACTATTCAGAAGTAATGAAAGTAGCAGTTTTAGATATCAAAGGAAAAGAAACAGGTCGCAAAGTAGATCTTTCAGACGCTGTTTTCGCGATAGAGCCGAACAATCACGCCGTGTATTTGGATGTGAAGCAGTATTTGGCACATCAAAGGCAAGGTACCCATAAATCGAAAGAGCGTGGGGAGATTGCAGGTAGTACGAGAAAAATCAAAAAACAAAAAGGAACCGGTACCGCTCGTGCGGGTAGTATCAAATCGCCAGTATTTAGAGGAGGAGGCCGAATCTTTGGCCCAAGACCAAAAGATTATACTCAAAAATTGAACAAAAACTTGAAGCGATTGGCACGTAAATCGGCCTTGAGTATCAAGTCGAAAGAGAAAGCGATTACCGTGCTGGAAGACTTTAATTTTGAGACTCCGAAAACTAAGGATTTTGTTCAGGTTTTAAAGTCTTTAGGACTAGAAAACAAAAAATCTTTATTTGTGTTGGGCGATACAAATAATAGCGTATATTTGGCTTCTCGTAATTTGAAGGGTTCTGATGTTATAACTTCCTCTGAATTAAGTACTTACAAAATATTGAACGCAAATAATGTTGTGCTCTGTGAAGGTGCTTTGGAAGGGCTTCAAACGAACTTAACTAAATAAGGAAATCATGAGTGTGTTGATAAAACCAATTATAACTGAAAAGATGACTGCCCAAGGGGAGTTATACAATCGGTATGGTTTCATAGTAAATCCTGGTGCGAACAAGATTCAAATCAAGGATGCCGTCGAGGCTACTTACGGAGTTTCCGTAAGTAAAGTCAGAACGATGAACTATGCTCCTAAGAGAAAAACAAGATTCACCAAGACTGGTGTTCAGCATGGTAAGACCAATGCCCTTAAAAAGGCAATCGTCGATGTTGCAGAAGGTGATATTATTGATTTTTACAGTAATCTATAAAGACAAGAAATGTCAGTTAGAAAATTAAAACCAATCACTCCTGGACAGCGTTTTAGAGTCGTAAATGGGTTTGACGCCATTACGACTGATAAGCCGGAGAAGAGCTTGCTCGCTCCGTTAAAAAAGTCGGGAGGTAGAAACAGTCAAGGAAAAATGACCATGCGCCAAAAAGGTGGCGGTCATAAAAGAAGGTATCGTGTAATTGATTTTAAAAGGGATAAGCAAGATGTTGCCGCGACCGTGAAATCAATTCAATACGATCCCAACAGAACGGCATTTATTGCCTTGGCCGAATATGCCGATGGCGAAAAGAGATATGTAATCGCTCAAAACGGACTAAAGGTTGGTCAGGAAATTTCTTCTGGAAAATCTGCCTCACCTGAAATCGGCAATGCTTTGCCATTGTCTGAAATTCCGCTTGGTACGATCATATCATGCATAGAGTTGAGACCAGGTCAAGGAGCTGTAATGGCTCGTAGCGCCGGTACGTTTGCCCAGTTAATGGCCAAAGACGGAAAGTTTGTAACGGTTAAGATGCCATCGGGTGAAACGAGATTGATTCTATCTGGTTGTTTGGCAACCATTGGTGCGATTTCAAATTCCGATCATCAATTGTTGGTGTCCGGTAAAGCCGGTCGCAGTAGATGGTTGGGTAAAAGACCAAGAACGAGACCAGTGGCTATGAACCCTGTAGATCACCCAATGGGAGGTGGTGAAGGTAGGGCTTCAGGTGGTCACCCAAGATCTAGGAACGGTATTCCTGCAAAAGGATATAGAACCCGCTCCAAGACCAAGAACACCAATAAGTATATCATAGAACGTAGAAAGAAATAAAAAAGTAGAAAGCAATGGCACGTTCATTAAAAAAAGGACCTTACGTTCACTATAGCCTGGAGAAGAAGATCCAGCAAAGTGCATCATCAGGAAAAAAATCGGTGATCAAGACTTGGTCTAGAGCATCAATGATAACACCCGATTTTGTAGGGCTTACTATCGCGGTTCATAACGGGAGACAATTTGTTCCTGTTTACGTTACCGAGAATATGGTGGGCCACAAATTGGGAGAATTTTCGCCAACACGTTCGTTTAGAGGGCATGCAGGTGCGAAGAATAAAGGAAAGAAGTAAGCTATGGGAGTTCGAAAAAGACAGATGGCCGAAAGAATTAAGGCTGAGAAGAAACAAGTTGCTTTCGCGAAATTGAACAATTGCCCTACCTCTCCTAGGAAGATGCGCTTGGTTGCGGATTTGATCAGAGGGGTTCAGGTAGAGAAAGCCTTGGCGATTTTGAGGTTCAATTCAAAAGAAGCTTCTAGAAGATTAGAGAAGTTATTGCTTTCAGCTATTGCCAATTGGCAAGCTAAAAACGAAGATGCTGACATTGAGGATGCGGATTTGTTCATAAAGCAGATTACCGTTGATAGTGGTGCGATGTTGAAAAGACTTCGCCCGGCTCCTCAAGGTAGAGCACATAGAATCAGAAAACGTTCCAACCATGTTACATTGGTTTTGGGGTCTAACAATAATATAGAAAGCTAGAATGGGACAGAAAACAAATCCGATAGGAAATCGTCTTGGGATCATCAGAGGATGGGAATCTAACTGGTACGGAGGAAATGATTATGGCGATAAACTAGCTGAAGACGATAAAATCAGAAAGTACATTCACGCTCGTTTGGCAAAAGCCAGTGTTTCTAGGGTTATTATAGAACGTACATTGAAGTTGATAACCGTTACGGTAACGACGGCAAGACCAGGTATCATAATCGGTAAAGGTGGTCAAGAAGTTGATAAGCTGAAAGAAGAGCTTAAGAAAATCACCGGTAAAGAAGTACAGATCAATATTCACGAGATCAAAAGACCTGAAGTTGAGGCGAATTTGGTTGCGGCGAGTGTTGCGAGACAGATCGAAAGTAGAATATCTTTCAGACGCGCGATCAAAATGGCTATTGCCGCTGCGATGCGTATGAACGCTGAAGGAATCAAAATACAAATCTCTGGGCGTTTGAACGGTGCTGAAATGGCACGTTCAGAATCCTACAAGGATGGTCGTATCCCATTGTCCACTTTCAGGGCCGATATTGATTATGCCATGCACGAAGCACATACGACCTATGGGCGCTTGGGTATCAAAGTTTGGATCATGAAAGGAGAGGTTTACGGAAAAAGAGAATTATCACCCCTTGTTGGAATGAAGAAAGGTGGCGGTAAAGGCGACAAACGCGACGGAGGAAGAAAACCACGTCGTAGAAAGTAATTTATTAAAGAGACAGAGCAATGTTACAACCTAAGAGAACTAAGTTCCGTAAAATGCAAAAGGGCCGTATGAAAGGCATGTCCACTCGTGGGCACCAGCTTTCAAACGGGATGTTCGGAATAAAGTCGTTGGATTCTAAATTCATTACCTCAAGACAAATTGAGGCTGCCCGTATCGCGGCAACAAGATATATGAAAAGGGAAGGTCAACTTTGGATTAAAATATTTCCAGACAAGCCCATCACCAAAAAGCCCTTGGAAGTACGTATGGGTAAGGGTAAAGGTGCTCCTGAATATTTCGTGGCCGTTGTAAAGCCGGGAAGGGTGATGTTCGAAGTAGCCGGTGTCCCTATTGATGTGGCCAAGGAAGCGTTACGACTTGCTGCCCAAAAATTACCGGTAAAGACCAAATTCATGGTTGCAAGGGATTATGTTGAAATTTAATAAGAGGGAAGCATGAAAAATAAAGAAATCAAAGAATTATCTACCGAAGAGCTGGTAACAAAGCTGGGAGAGTTCAAAAAACAGCATGCAGATTTGAAAATGGCGCACTTTGTGACTCCGTTGGAAAACCCGCTTCAAATAAGACAAGTACGTAGAACCGCTGCACGATTGGCAACGGAATTAACTAAAAGGGAAAACCAATAATTGGTTCTGCTTTATGGAAGATAAAAGAAACTTAAGAAAAGAAAGAATCGGTGTTGTAACCAGTAACAAAATGGAAAAATCCATCGTTGTTGCCGAGGTTAAAAGAGTAAAACACCCCATGTACGGTAAGTTCGTCTTGAAGACAAAGAAATATGTCGCTCATGATGAAAAGAACGATTGCAAAGAAGGCGATACCGTAAAAATCATGGAGACCCGTCCGATGAGTAAGACCAAATGTTGGAGGTTAGTAGAAATCTTAGAAAGAGCTAAATAATATGTTACAGCAGGAATCTAGACTAAAGGTTGCGGATAACACAGGTGCAAAAGAGGTTTTGACCATCAGGGTATTGGGTGGTACAAAAAGAAGATATGCGTCAATTGGCGATAAGATCGTTGTGACCGTGAAAGAGGCTACCCCGAATGGTGGTATTAAGAAAGGAACGGTTTCTACGGCAGTTGTAGTGCGTACCAAGAAGGAAGTAAGACGCCCGGATGGTTCCTATATTCGTTTTGATGACAATGCATGCGTTCTCTTAAACCCTACGGGAGAAATGAGAGGAACCCGTGTTTTTGGCCCTGTGGCAAGAGAGCTTCGTGACAAGCAATTCATGAAAATCGTATCATTAGCACCAGAGGTACTATAAAGTATAGAAGAGAATGAGCAAATTAAAAATAAAAACAGGAGATACAGTACGCATCATGGCTGGAGACCACAAAGGTACCGAGGGCAAAGTGATGAAGGTATTCGTTGACAAGAACAAGGCGATCATTGAAGGTGCCAATATGGTATCTAAACACGAAAAGCCGAGCGCGAAAAACCCACAAGGGGGCATCGTACAAAAAGAGGCACCAATTCATATTTCAAATCTTGCATTGATCGATGCTAAATCGGGTGATGTAACTCGAGTAGGATTCGACATCAGAGATGGAAAAAAGGTGCGTTTTTCTAAAAAATCCAATGAAGTAATTTAGTTATGGCATACGTAGCAAGATTAAAATCAGAATATAAGGAGCGCATAGTAGGTGCTTTGGTAAAGGAATATAGTTACAACAATGTAATGCAAGTTCCCAAGCTTAAGAAAATAGTTGTAAGTAGAGGAATAGGCGCTGCTGTGGCCGATAAAAAACTTATCGAGCATGCTGTAGAAGAGCTTTCCAATATTACCGGTCAGAGAGCGGTTGCGACTGTTTCCAAAAAAGACGTTGCGGCCTTCAAATTAAGAAAAGGCATGCCCATTGGTGCCAAGGTTACCCTCCGCGGCGAGCGCATGTATGAATTTTTGGATAGATTGGTAACGAGTGCCTTGCCACGTGTACGTGATTTTCAAGGAATAAAGGCAACAGGTTTCGATGGTAGGGGTAATTATAGCCTTGGGGTCACGGAACAGATTATTTTTCCAGAGATCAATATCGATAAGATAAATAGAATCAACGGTATGGATATTACATTCGTAACATCTGCTGAAACCGATAAAGAAGCAAAATCATTATTAACAGAATTGGGATTACCCTTCAAAAAGAAGTAAGATATGGCAAAGGAATCAATGAAAGCTCGTGAACGTAAAAGAGCTAGAACGGTTGCAAAATATGCTGAAAAGAGAAAGGCTTTGAAAGAAGCTGGGGATTACGAAGGGCTCCAAAAACTGCCTAAAGATGCTTCACCGGTTCGCATGCACAACAGATGCAAGTTAACGGGAAGACCAAAAGGGTACATGAGAACTTTCGGTATTTCAAGGGTAAAATTCAGAGAAATGGCGAATCAAGGATTAATTCCTGGTGTTAAGAAGGCCAGCTGGTAGAATAAATTAGAATAAACTGGTTTCAGGTCTGGCGAAACCGCCGGAAACCGTCACCAAAATATATAAGAATGGTTACAGATACTATAGCAGATTATTTAACTAGGATAAGAAACGCAAATGCTGCGGGTCATAGGGTTGTTGAGATTCCTGCTTCCAATGTTAAGAAAGAAATGACCAAAATTTTGTTTGACCAAGGGTATATCCTAAGCTACAAATTTTTGGACGACAAGGTTCAAGGCGTAATTAAGATCGCTTTGAAATATGACAAGGTTACCAAAGAGCCTGTTATCAGAAAAATTCAAAGAGTAAGTAAGCCTGGTCTGCGTAAGTATGCCGGTTCAGATTCTTTGCCCCGTGTTCTTAATGGTTTGGGAATTGCAATTGTTTCTACCTCTCATGGGGTGATGACAAGCAAACAAGCCAAGCAAGATAATGTAGGTGGTGAAGTATTGTGTTACGTTTACTAATAGAGATAAAGTATTAAGAAATGTCTAGAATAGGAAATAATCCAATTGCGATCCCAGAAGGAGTTACCGTTGAGGTGAACAACAATGTGGTGAACGTAAAAGGTAAATTAGGCGAATTGACCCAAGAATTTTCGGGTGTCGATATTAAGATTGAAGATGGACAAGCTATGGTAACACGACCTAGCGATTCGAAAGAACACAAATCAAAACATGGTTTGTATCGTTCATTGGTCCTGAATATGGTGGAAGGTGTTTCCAAAGGATGGACGAAAGAACTTGAGCTTGTAGGTGTTGGTTATCGTGCCAGTAATCAAGGACAAAAACTTGATTTGGCCCTTGGCTTCTCGCACAATATTGTTTTGGATATTGCGCCTGAGGTAAAGGTAGAGACCATTTCTGAAAAAGGTAAAAACCCTATCGTTAAATTAACGTCTTTTGACAAGCAATTGGTAGGCCAGGTGGCAGCGAAAATACGTTCGTTCCGCAAGCCAGAACCGTATAAAGGAAAGGGTATCAAGTTCGTTGGTGAACAATTAAGAAGAAAAGCAGGTAAATCAGCTTAATCATTGAAGTATGGCATTATCTAAAGTTCAAAGAAAATATAGAATTAGAAAAAGGATTAGAAAGGTTTCCTCTGGTACCGCTGAGCGTCCAAGGCTATCCGTTTTCAGAAGTAATAGTGAAATCTATGCTCAGGTTATCAACGATGAAAACGGCACAACTTTGCTTGCTGTTTCTTCAAGAGATAAAGATTTGGCAAAGGCTAAAGGTAGCAAGACCGAAATAGCGAATTTGGTAGGAAAGGCGATTGCCGAGAAAGCCAAAAAGGCAGGTATTGACAAAGTAGCTTTTGATAGAGGTGGTAATTTGTATCACGGTCGCGTAAAGTCGTTGGCCGAAGGTGCACGAGAAGCAGGATTGGAATTCTAAATAAAATTTATGTACCAGAAATACAAAAACGTAGAGACCGTTAAACCAGGAGGACTGGAATTAAAGGACAAATTGGTTGGCGTACAACGTGTAACCAAGGTAACCAAAGGTGGTAGAGCGTTCGGCTTTTCGGCAATTGTTGTCGTAGGTGACGAACATGGTGTGGTAGGTCACGGGCTAGGAAAGTCTAAAGAAGTTGCAACCGCCATTGCGAAAGCCATTGAAGATGGTAAGAAGAACCTTATTCGTATTCCGTTGAACGGTCATACCTTGCCACATGAGCAAAAAGGTAAGTACGGTGGTGCTAGGGTGTATATACAGCCAGCTTCACATGGTACCGGTGTTATTGCAGGAGGTGCCGTTAGAGCGGTACTGGAATCTGTTGGAGTGCATGACGTGCTTTCAAAATCACAAGGTTCCTCCAACCCTCACAACGTGGTTAAAGCTACCTTTGATGCATTATTGCAACTAAGGGATGCGGGTACGGTGGCACGCCAAAGAGGTGTTTCGCTAGAAAAAGTTTTTAAAGGATAATTCCGGTAAATATCCGGACTCAATATACCATAGAGAAATGGCAAAGATTAAGGTAAAGCAGGTGAAGAGTAGCATTAAAAAGCTTGCAAATCAAAAGAAGACACTAGCGGCTTTAGGGCTTAAGGGAATCGGTCAGGAAGTAGAACATGAAGCTACACCGAGTATTCTAGGTATGATAAATAAGGTTAAACATTTAGTTTCTACCCAAGAAGCTTAATATATAAGTTAGAGATGAATTTAAGTAATCTGAAACCAGCCAAAGGAGCTGTAAATAGAGCAGGAAAGATTGTTGGTCGAGGCCAAGGTTCCGGTAAGGGCGGCACAGCGACAAGAGGTCACAAAGGTGCAAAGTCTAGATCTGGTTATTCTAAAAAGATCGGTTTTGAAGGTGGTCAAATGCCTCTTCAAAGACGTGTGCCAAAATTTGGTTTCACCAATATCAATAGAAAGGAGTACCAAGGAATTAATTTGGACAAACTTCAAGAATTGGTCGACAAGAAGGTTGTGAAAGACACGGTTACTTTTGAAACCCTTGTTGAAAACCGTTTGGCCCGTAAGAATGATTTAGTTAAGATTTTAGGAGGCGGTGAACTTAAAGCAGGTTTGAAAGTTTCCGTTCATAAATTTAGTGCCTCTGCCAAGGCTGCAATCGAGGCTGCAGGAGGAGAAGCAATAAGTTTATAAGTTGATTTTATTATGAAGAAATTTATAGAGGTCATAACCAACATTTGGAAAATCGAAGAGCTTCGTAAAAGAATTCTTATTACGCTAGGGCTCTTATTGGTTTACCGTTTTGGTTGCCAGATTGTATTGCCAGGAATTGATTCATCGCAGTTGTCGTCTTTGGAAGACGGTACTGGTCAGGGAATCTTTGGCCTGTTGAATGCATTTACTGGTGGTGCCTTCTCTAATGTTTCTATATTCGCCTTGGGAATCATGCCCTATATTTCGGCATCGATTGTGGTGCAGTTGATGGGTATTGCCATACCATATCTTCAAAAGTTACAGAAAGAAGGTGAGAGCGGTAGAAAGACCATAAATCAAATTACCAGATGGTTGACCATAGGTATATGTATTGTTCAGGCACCTGCATATTTATATAGCCTAGGAACTATGTTCGGGGTACAGGATAGTGCGTTCCTTATGGGAAAAGGTCTTGATTTTATGATTCCGGCCGTCATTATCTTGGTAACAGGTTGTGTATTTGCCATGTGGTTGGGAGAGAAAATTACGGATAAAGGTATCGGTAATGGTATATCATTACTTATTATGATCGGTATTATTGCCACAATGCCCCAATCATTTGTTCAGGAGTTTGTGTTACGTACATCGAACAATACGGGTGGAATTATGTTCATGCTTGTGGAGGTAATTATATGGTTCTTGGTAATCTTGGCCTGTGTACTCTTGGTGATGGCAACAAGACAAATTCCGGTACAGTATGCAAGAAGAACTGCCTCCGGCGGTTATGAGAAGAACGCCATGGGAACAAGGCAGTATATTCCGTTAAAGCTTAACGCCTCTGGGGTTATGCCTATCATTTTTGCCCAGGCGATAATGTTCGTTCCTGGTTTAATTGGTAGTTCTGGCTTTATGAAAGATACAGCTGTTGGACAGTGGATGCAAGTGAATTTTGCCGATATGTTCGGTTGGGCGTACAATTTATTGTTCGCTATTTTAATCATCATTTTCACCTATTTCTACACGGCGATTACCGTGCCGACGAATAAGATGGCAGATGATTTAAAGCGCAGCGGTGGTTTCATTCCGGGTATACGCCCTGGCAAGGAAACGGGCGATTTCTTGGATAAGATTATGTCGCTGATCACGTTGCCAGGATCAATATTTTTAGCATTCTTGGCAATTTTACCTGCATTTGTGGTAAAGTTGTTGGGTGTTGATGGTGGTTGGGCATTGTTCTACGGTGGCACATCACTTTTGATTATGGTAGGGGTAGCGATCGATACCGTACAACAAGTAAACGCGTACTTATTGAATCGCCATTATGACGGTTTAATGAAATCTGGAAAAAATAGAAAAGTAGCTTAAAATGGCAAAACAAGCAGCAATAGAACAAGATGGAAGTATCATTGAGGCATTGTCTAATGCAATGTTTCGTGTTGAGTTGGAAAACGGTCATGTCGTTACCGCACATATTTCGGGAAAGATGCGTATGCACTATATCAAATTGCTCCCGGGCGATAAGGTAAAACTCGAAATGAGTCCGTATGATTTGTCAAAAGCAAGAATCACGTACAGATATTAAGATATTAAGATGAAAGTTAGAGCATCAGTAAAGAAAAGAAGTGCCGACTGCAAGATAGTTCGCAGAAAGGGCAGATTATATGTAATCAACAAAAAGAATCCTAGATTTAAACAAAGACAAGGATAATTATGGCAAGAATTGCAGGTATAGATATTCCAAAACAAAAGAGAGGCGTAATTGCCTTGACATATATCTTTGGAATTGGGAAAAACAGGGCCAAAGAAATTTTGGAAACCGCAAAAGTAAGTGAAGACACCAAGGTGTCTGATTGGAGCGATGATGAAATAGGCCGTATTCGTGAGGCTGTAGGTAGCTACACAATTGAAGGTGAGTTGCGGTCCGAAACACAATTGAACATTAAGCGATTAATGGATATCGGTTGTTATCGTGGAATTCGCCATAGATCTGGTCTGCCTTTAAGAGGTCAACGTACCAAAAACAACTCTAGGACGAGAAAAGGAAAAAGAAAAACGGTCGCTAACAAGAAGAAAGCTACCAAATAATAAGTAGTATACTATGGCAAAGTCAAGTGCAAAATCAACCAAGAAGCGCAAGGTTATCATCGAATCGGTCGGTGAGGCCCACGTAACTGCGTCTTTTAACAATATCATTATTTCCCTGACGAACAAAAAGGGTGATGTGATTTCATGGTCATCTGCAGGCAAAATGGGATTTCGCGGTTCTAAGAAGAATACGCCATATGCCGCTCAGATCGCTGCTGAGGATTGTGCGAAGGTTGCACACGAAGCCGGTCTTCGTAAGGTGAAGGTATACGTTAAGGGCCCTGGAAATGGTAGAGAGTCGGCAATTCGCTCTATTCACAATTCAGGCATTGAGGTTACCGAGATCATCGATATTACGCCAACGCCGCATAACGGTTGTAGACCTCCAAAAAGAAGAAGAGTTTAATTTCAAATATATTTCTAATCGAAGTGTAGTGAACGATTATCGAAGGATAAGCCTTAATTCATAATCACACTTCAAACTATAAGAGAATGGCAAGATACACAGGACCAACTAGTAAAATCGCACGAAAATTTGGTGAGGCGATTTTTGGTGATGACAAAGCTTTCGAAAAGAAAAGCTACCCACCAGGACAACACGGACAGAGCAGACGCCGTGGGAAACAATCGGAATACTCCGTTCAATTAATGGAGAAACAGAAAGCAAAGTACACTTACGGTATTTTGGAAAAGCAGTTTAGAAACATTTTCGCCAACGCCAAAAGAAAAGAAGGTGTAACTGGTGAAATTCTTCTTCAATTGTGTGAATGTAGATTGGATAATGTAGTGTACCGCATGGGCGTCTCGAATACAAGAAGAGGTGCAAGACAATTGGTTTCACATAGACATATTACCGTAAACGGGGAGTTGGTGAACATACCATCTTACTCACTTAAGCCTGGAGATGTTGTAGGTGTTAGGGAAAAATCGAAATCGGTGCAAGCTATTAATGATGCCTTGGCAGCCAATAGTAGAGTGTATGAATGGATTACCTGGAACTCTGAAAAGAAAGAAGGAACCTTTGTTGCCGTTCCTGAAAGGTCTCAGATTCCGGAGAATATCAAAGAACAACTAATAGTCGAGTTATACTCAAAATAAAACCAACACTGATCTAATTATGGCATTATTTAATTTTCAGAAACCCGATAAAGTAATAATGATCGATTCCTCAGATTTCAAAGGGAAATTTGAATTTCGTCCTTTGGAACCTGGTTACGGATTAACCGTTGGGAACGCATTAAGAAGAGTATTGCTTTCAGCATTGGAAGGTCATGCGATTACTTCCGTACGTATAGATTCCGTTGAACATGAATTCTCGGTAATTCCCGGGGTTGTAGAAGACGTAACGGAAATGATATTGAATTTGAAACAAGTTCGTTTCAAAAAACAAATAGATGATTCAGAGGCCGAAACAGTTTCTATTTCAATAAGCGGTAAACAACAGTTGACCGCCGGTGATTTTCAGAAATTTATTTCTGGCTATCAGGTATTGAACCCAGAATTGGTAATCTGTAATATGGATTCCAAAGTAAGTATCAACATGGAAATTACCTTGGACAAAGGTAGAGGCTATGTTCCTGCTGAGGAAAATAAGAAATCAGGCGCTCCATTGGGGACCATTGCTGTAGATTCTATCTTTACACCGGTAAAGAATGTGAAATACAGCATAGAGAACTTTCGTGTGGAGCAAAAGACCGATTACGAAAAGTTGGTTTTTGAAATTGAGACCGATGGTTCTATTCACCCTAAAGATGCCCTGACCGAAGCGGCCAAAGTATTGATACATCACTTTATGTTATTCTCTGATGAGCGCATTACCCTTGAGGCCGATGAGATTGCTCAAACAGAAACATACGATGAGGAATCATTGCATATGCGACAGTTGTTGAAGACGAAATTGGTCGATATGGACCTTTCAGTACGTGCATTGAACTGTTTGAAAGCTGCTGAAGTTGATACCTTGGGAGATTTGGTTTCCTTCAACAAGAATGATTTGATGAAATTCAGAAACTTCGGTAAAAAATCATTGACCGAGTTAGAAGAGTTGGTTATCAACAAAGGTTTGAGCTTTGGAATGGACCTTTCAAAATATAAACTAGACAAAGATTAAGTAAATCATATTTTGCTCCCACGGCAATGGCGTGGTTTGGTAGCAAGATGATAATATAGGAATAATGAGACACGGTAAAAAAATAAATCATTTAGGTCGTAAAACGGCGCATAGGAAGGCCATGTTGGCCAATATGGCATGTTCGCTAATAGAGCATAAGCGAATCAATACAACTGTCGCTAAGGCAAAAGCCCTGAAACGCTTTGTAGAGCCTTTGATTACAAAATCAAAAGCCGAAAACAATCAGACAACTGAGAAGGGTACGCATAACAGACGTATCGTTTTCAAAAGTTTGAGAGATAAGCATGCGATTACAGAACTATTCGGATCGGTATCTGAAAAAGTAGGTGATCGACCAGGGGGGTACACAAGAATTATAAAGCTAGGTAATCGTTTAGGTGATAATGCCGATATGGCGATGATCGAGTTGGTAGATTTTAATGAGTTGTATAACGCTGACAAGCCTAAAAAGAAAACTACTAGAAGAAGTAGAAGAGGTGGTGGTGCTAAAGCACAAACTCCGCCAATTGCGGTTGCGGATACAAAATCCGAAGCTCAAAAAGACGTTGAAGCGAAAGCAGATGATTCAGAAGAATAAGATGTCAATAAGTAATAATAATTTGAAAGGATAAGTTTTAAAGCTTATCCTTTTTTTTATGTTTTTTTGTAATGAAATAAGATGACTAGTATGAAATATCAAGAAAGAAAAAAAGCGTTAATACTATTGGTCGATGGTACCATTTTTCATGGTAAATCAGTTGGCAACAAAGAGGGTACGGCCTTTGGGGAGGTTTGTTTTAATACAGGGATGACCGGGTATCAAGAGATATTTACCGACCCTTCTTATTTTGGTCAGTTGATGGTAACGACCAATGCCCATATTGGTAATTACGGAACGATGGCGGAAGAGGTCGAGTCCGAATCTATAAAGATTGCCGGACTTATATGTAGAAATTTCAGTTATGATCATTCTAGGGTTTCGGCAGATGCTAGCTTGTTGGAATTCCTAGATAAGAACAATCTATTTGCAATTTCCGATGTAGATACTAGGGCCTTGGTAAGTTATATTAGAGATCATGGGGCCATGAACGCAGTGATCACTACAGATGTGGATAATGTGGCCGAACTTAAGAAACAACTGGCTGAAGTGCCTAGTATGGAAGGTTTGGAATTGGCTTCAAAAGTATCAACTAAAGAACCATATATGGTTGGTGATGAAAAAGCTGAATTCAAAATAGCCGCATTGGATATTGGAATCAAAAAGAACATTCTAAGGAATTTTGTTAAGCGTGGTGCCTGCATCAAGGTATTTCCGTTCGATGCTTCCTTTGAGGATATGGCGGCATTTAATCCTGATGGCTATTTTATTTCCAACGGCCCGGGAGACCCAGAGCCGTTGACCGATGCCATTAATACTGCCAAGCAAATGATAGCCAGTGGAAGACCGGTTTTTGGTATTTGTTTAGGCCATCAAGTGATTGCCTTGGCCAATGGTATATCTACTTACAAAATGCACAACGGTCATCGAGGAATCAATCATCCGATCATGAACTTGGTCACCGGGAAAGGAGAAATTACATCCCAAAATCATGGTTTTGCAATCAACCGAGAAGAGACCGAAGCAAATAAAGAGGTAGAAATTACTCATGTTCATCTAAATGACCAAACCGTAGCGGGCATGCGAATGAAAGATAAAGATGTATTTTCGGTACAGTATCACCCAGAGGCAAGTCCTGGACCGCATGACGCAGAGTATTTGTTCGATCAATTTTTCGATTTGATAAAGAAAGCCGTCTTAATTTAAAGATTTGTGATATTTTCTTCAATCTAGTTACTTCTAGGTAGGGGACAGACTTGGCTTTTGTATCTTTGAAGCTTAGAAAAAATCAACCTAAAATATTTCAGATGAGTATCATCCTAAGCGTACATGCAAGACAGATATTAGATTCAAGAGGCAACCCTACCGTAGAGGTAGATGTGATTACCGAAAATGGGGTATTGGGACGGGCAGCCGTGCCCTCGGGAGCCTCTACCGGTGAACATGAGGCAGTTGAGCTCAGGGATGGTGGAGATGCCTTTATGGGGAAGGGCGTTTCCAAGGCGGTCGACAACGTCAATACACTTATCGCCGAGGAAATTCTAGGCATGTCGGTTTTTGAACAAAATTTGTTAGACCAAACCATGATCGATTTGGATGGTACACCAAACAAATCAAAATTAGGTGCCAATGCCATTTTGGGTGTTTCACTTGCGGCCGCTAAGGCGGCAGCCAACGAATTGGGCATGTCGTTGTTCAGATATGTTGGTGGGGTAAGTGCCAACACACTCCCCGTACCCATGATGAACATTATCAATGGTGGTTCCCATTCAGATGCCCCTATAGCATTTCAAGAATTTATGGTCATGCCGGTCAAGGCGAAGAGTTTTTCGCATTCAATGCAAATGGGCACCGAGATTTTTCACAACCTTAAAAAAGTATTGCATGATAGAGGCTTAAGCACCGCTGTTGGTGATGAAGGTGGTTTTGCCCCCAATTTGGAAGGAGGAACTGAAGATGCCCTGGACACGATAGCAAAAGCTGTTGACAAAGCAGGATACAAACTAGGTGATGATGTAATGATCGCATTGGATTGTGCAGCAGCCGAGTTTTATGTGGATGGTAAATACGATTACACGAAATTCGAAGGTGATAGTGGTGTGGTTCGTTCATCTGAGGAGCAGGCGCAGTATTTAGCCGATTTGGCTAGCAAATATCCTATTATTTCGATTGAGGATGGTATGGATGAAAATGACTGGGACGGTTGGAAATCCTTGACCGACAAAATTGGTGATACGGTTCAACTTGTTGGAGATGACTTGTTCGTTACGAATGTGGAGCGACTATCTAGAGGAATCGATAATGGCATTGCCAATTCTATTCTTATCAAAGTGAATCAGATAGGCACGTTGACCGAGACGATCGCAGCGGTAAACATGGCAAAAAATGCGGGGTATACTTCGGTTATGTCGCACCGATCTGGAGAAACCGAAGACAATACCATCGCTGATTTGGCGGTGGCCCTGAATACAGGTCAAATTAAGACCGGTTCGGCATCGCGTTCCGACCGTATGGCGAAATACAATCAGCTTTTGCGTATAGAGGAAGAATTGGGTTCGATGGCGTATTATCCTCAGGAAAAGGCCTTTAAGCTTAACTAGAAGTTAACTATAGTATAACAATATAAAAGCCTTTCTTTTTCGAGAAAGGCTTTTTTTGGTGTCCTGTCAAAGTTTGCTTAACTTTTATATCACGATTTTAAAGAACACTATGAATAAATTTATTTTCGTCGCTGCAGAAAACGATGCAATTCCCAATTGTAAAGCCGGCGGTATGGGTGATGTTGTTCGCGATGTACCCCGTGAAATTTCGAAACGAGGCGACCAGGTTCATGTTGTGGTTCCTTCCTATTCTCGGCTACATCAGAATGGCGTATTTAGATCTAAGATCAAATTCAATTTAAGAAATACGGTATACAAAGCTGAATTGTATGAGGTGAAACCAAAGAAAGAATATGACAATATTACGCACTATGTAATTCATCATCCAGAAATTGAAGAAGGCGGCATTGCCCATATTTATCATGATGACCCTACCGAACCTTTTTATACCGATGCCATTAAGTATTTTATTTTCTGTACGGCAGTGGCCGAGGCTATTCATATGGGTGTTTTCGGGGATTTAGATGTTGTGCACATTCATGATTGGCATTCGAGCCCACTTTTATTCCTGAAAGCGTATCATCCTATTTACAGAAAGTTAAAGAAGATGCGCTATGTATTCAGTATTCACAATTTGGCCATTCAAGGTATTCGACCGTTTCAAGATAACTATTCATCTGTCGGCAATTGGTTCCCAGAAGTTGAATTGAACCATAAGGCCTTAAAAGATCCTCGTTATGAAGATTGCATTAATTTGATGGCCGTTGGTATACGACTTGCAGATGCGGTTCATACCGTATCTCCGTCCTATAAACAAGATGTGTTGTTGCCGAGCAGACGCCCAGAATTCGTTGGCGGGGAAAGTTTGGAAAAAGATCTTCAACAGGCCGAGGATGAGGGACGACTTTTTGGTATTTTAAATGCATCGAATTATGGGAACATTAGGGAGGCTGAAAAAGGTTTGTTGTACCGCAATACGGTAAAAGCACTTTTCGGATGGCTACAAGATGAATCCAAAAAGTACAAGGCTGATTTTTTGGCCCATACCGGGGAAAAGATCATGAAATATGTGGAGCAACCCCCAAAATTTATTGTTTCAAGTGTGGCGCGGTTGACAGAACAAAAGTTCTATTTCTTTAAACGTTCCCCAAATGCCTTTGAAAAAATACTTAAGAGACTAGATGAAATTGATGGGATTTTTATGCTCTTGGGTACCGGTGACCCCGATTACGAACAGCTATTCCGTGAAATGAGCTACAAGCATCAAAACTTTATTTTTACCAACGGCCAGTCAGAGGACCTGATCGATTCAATTTATTTGGAGTCTGATCTGTATTTTATGCCGAGTTTGTTCGAACCATGCGGTATAAGCCAGATGTTGGCCATGCGTAATGGAAACCCTTGTCTTGTGCATTGTACCGGTGGACTAAAAGATACTGTAAAACATATGAAAACCGGCTTTGTCTTTGATGGTAAGACCTATTCAGCTAAAATCGAGGACATGATAAAGCGCTTTGACGAAGCTTTGTGCGTTTGGGAAAATGACAAACCCAAATGGAAAAAAATTCAAACAGCAGCAAAAAAAATGCGCTTTACCTGGGATAAGTCGGTCGACGAATATTACAAGTCGCTTTATTTGCTTTAAGCCATTCTAAACATGGGCTGCAAACGGCCTAAACAAAAGCGCATTGGGTTGCGCAACTATAGCATTTTTCTTAAATTTACCGTTCACTCAATTTTAAAAGAACAATTCACAAATGTCAGATAAAGCCACGCTCGAATATAAAGGTGAGAAGTACGAATTCCCAATAACTACAGGCTCGGAAGGCGAGCATGCCATTGATATCAAAACTCTACGTTCGGCTACAGGTGGTCTTACCACAATCGATCCCGGTTACAAAAACACTGGGTCTTGTGAGAGCGCAATAACGTTCTTGGATGGTGAAAAAGGAATTCTTCGCTATCGTGGTTATTCGATTGAGGAATTGGCTGAAAAGGCTGACTTCTTAGAGGTTGCATATCTATTGATATTCGGTGAACTTCCAAATAAGGAACAGTTATCAGCTTTTCATATTGATATCAAAAACGAATCTCAGGTAGATGAAGAAATGAAGAAAATTTTGGATGCCTTTCCAAAATCAGCACACCCCATGGGCGTCCTTTCCTCTTTGACAAGCGCACTTATCGCCTTTAATCCGGTATCTGTAAATGTGACGTCGGCTGATGAAATGTACGGGGCAATAGTTCGCATTTTGGCTAAATTTCCTGTTTTGGTCTCATGGACCATGCGAAAAAAGAAAGGATTGCCATTAGACTATGGTGACGATAGTTTAGGCTATGTTGAGAACATTCATAAAATGATGTTCAATAAACCATCTAAGGAATATGTTAAGAACGAAATCGTCATTGAGGCCTTAGACAAGCTTTTGATTCTTCATGCCGACCATGAGCAAAACTGTTCAACCTCTACGGTGCGTATAGTAGGTTCTTCGCATGCAGGTTTATTCGCCTCGCTCTCCTCAGGTATTTCGGCACTTTGGGGGCCGTTACATGGAGGTGCAAATCAAGCGGTACTCGAAATGCTCGAAGCCATTCAGGCCGATGGAGGGGATACAAAGAAGTATATGGCAAAGGCCAAGGATAAAAACGACCCGTTCCGATTAATGGGGTTTGGACATAGGGTTTATAAGAACTTTGATCCACGAGCAAAAATCATTAAAAAGGCGGCAGAGGAAGTACTTTCCGATTTGGGTATCGAAGACCCTATTTTGGAAGTTGCCAAAGGTTTGGCGAAGGAAGCCTTGGAAGATCAATATTTCGTTGACAGAAAATTATATCCGAATGTTGATTTCTATTCAGGCATCATTTATAGGGCCTTGGGCATACCAACAGAAATGTTTACGGTAATGTTCGCTTTGGGAAGATTACCGGGATGGATAGCCCAATGGAGGGAAATGCGTCTACGAAATGAGCCTATAGGTAGGCCAAGACAAGTATATATCGGAGAAAATCATCGGCCGTTTGTCGAAGTGAATTTAAGGTAGATTGCTACCTTCAAAAAAAACAATAGAACTCTTTTAATTCTTAGAAGGGTTTTTTTTGTACCCAAAACCCTAGCTCCAGTTGGTAAATTGAAATATGTGAATTTAAAAACATCATGAACATGCTGAAGTTGAATGTGAATGACGAGATTTCAAAATTAAAGACCCTAGTATTGGGCACCGCTAAAAGTTGCGGCCCGGTACCATCGCCAGAACAAGCTTATGACCCAAAGTCCTTAGAGCATATATTGGCCGGTACCTATCCAACAGAGGAAGACATGGTCAATGAGATGGAAGCCTTTGCAGCCGTTTTTAAAAAGTACGATGTAGAAGTCTTTCGCCCTGAGGTCTTAAAAGATTGTAACCAGATTTTTTCAAGGGATATTGCCTTTGTAATAGGAGAAAAACTGATCAAGGCGAATATTCTACCCAATAGGGAAGAGGAGTTTGACGCTATTCTCCATGTATTGGAATATATAGATCCTGAACATATCATAATACCACCAGAGGAAGTGCACGTTGAAGGTGGGGATGTGATGCCTTGGAATGAGTATATTTTTGTAGGTACCTATACGGCTCCCGATTATCCCGATTGGATTACGGCCCGAACAAATGCTGCTGCAGTCGAATTTTTGAGACAAGAATTCCCCTATAAAAAAGTAAAGTCGTTTGAACTCCGAAAATCTAAAAATGCACGAGAGAATGCGCTTCATTTAGATTGTTGTTTTCAACCCTTGGGAAAAGGGAAAGCCATTTTGCATAAGAACGGATTTTTGGTAGAAGAGGAATATCAATGGTTGGTCGATTTTTTTGGGAAAGAGAATATCTTTGAAATTACAGCCGAGGAAATGTACCAAATGTGCTGTAATGTTTTTTCGATTTCCCCTGAAGTTGTCGTTTCGGAGAAGAACTTTACAAGATTGAACAAGTGGTTGCGGCAACAGCAATTTATTGTTGAAGAAGTACCATATTCGGAAATAGCAAAGCAAGAGGGATTGCTGCGCTGTAGTACCTTGCCATTGGTCAGAGAATAAGATTTTAGCTATGCAGATTACTAACACCATTTTAATGATTCGCCCGGTCAATTTTCGGTTGAACGAACAAACGGCGGTAAACAATTACTTTCAGGAAAACTTACAGGGGTCTAAAACTTCGGTCAACGAAAACGCGCAAAAAGAGTTTGATGCTTTCGTAGGGGTTTTAAGAGCTGTAGGAGTGCAGGTCATTGTAATAGAGGATACCAAAGAACCAGACACGCCAGATAGTATCTTTCCCAATAATTGGGTGTCCTTTCATAGTAATGGTACAGTTGGGGTTTACCCAATGTTTGCTGAAAACAGGAGAAATGAACGTCGAGAGGATGTGCTCGAGACTCTCGAAAAAGAAGGGTTTCGCATAGAGAATGTAATGGACTATACCTCGGCAGAGGAAGAGGGCCTGTTTTTGGAAGGTACCGGAAGTCTGTTGCTAGATCGGGTACATAAAAAGGTGTATTGTGCCTTATCAGCTCGTGCCGAGGAAGAATTGGTGATTGAATTTTGCGAGGATTTTGATTACTTGCCCGTAATTTTTACCGCAAACCAAACCGTTGACGATCAACGTCTACCCATATACCATACCAATGTAATGATGTGTTTGGCAGAAACTTTTTCGGTCATATGTTTAGATACTATCGATGATAAAAAAGAGCGAAAAAATGTCATCCATCACCTCAAAGAAAACAACAAAGAAATCATAAAGATTACCGAAGATCAAATGCATTATTTTGCAGGAAATATGCTTCAGGTTTTGGGAGCGGATAATAAGCGATACCTGGTCATGAGTACCCAGGCTTATAATAGCCTAAGTGCAGAACAATTAGCCTCTATAGAAAAACACTGCGAGATTTTGCATAGTTCTTTAGATACGATAGAGACCTGTGGCGGTGGTAGTGCAAGATGTATGATGGCAGAAGTGTTTTTGCCTAGAGCCACTTAATTTGGAGAAATGAAGATTGTAATCGCACCCGATAAATTCAAAGGTTCCCTGACTGGTTTTGAGTTTTGTGATGCGGTCGCGGAAGGGCTCAAAAAAGTACACCCCAATATTGAGGTTCTCAAAATGCCCATGGCCGACGGTGGCGATGGTACGGCAGCAGTGGTCAACCACTATATGAAGGGCGCAGTAATTCTCCTAACGGCTAAGGATCCTTTGTTCCGAACAATAGAAACTTCATATCTATACGACAAAAAAAGAAGCGCGGCCTATATTGAAATGGCGCGCATTTCAGGTTTGCAATTGCTTTCCGAAGAAGAAAGGAATTGCATGAATACAACCTCTTTCGGTACTGGAGAATTGATTGTCGATGCTTTAAAGAGAGGTGCCCAAGACATTATTCTTGGAATTGGAGGTAGTGCCACCAACGACGGAGGGATGGGGATGGCCGAAGCCTTAGGTATTCAATTTTTAGATGCTCATGGTAATCAATTGAAACCTATAGGAAAGAATCTCTCCGAAGTTCGGAAAATTGAAGTGTCGAATCTTAGTCAAGCATTGGACCGAGTCAATATCAAGGTCGCTTGTGACGTAGCCAATCCTTTTTATGGTGAAAATGGTGCCGCCCATGTTTATGCTAAACAAAAGGGTGTTTCGTTGCAAGAAATTGAACTGCTCGATACAGGCTTAAACCTTTTTGCCAAAGTCATTTACAAACAGTTTAACATCGATCTTCAGCAAATACAAGGATCTGGTGCTGCGGGTGGACTAGGAGGAGGGGCTGTGGCTTTTCTAGGCGGGCGTTTGGTTTCCGGAATTCAGTTGGTTCAAGAACTTGCCCGTTTTGACGAAGCTATAGACGATGCCGATTGGATTGTTACCGGAGAAGGAAAATTAGACACACAAACCTTTTCTGGCAAAACCATAGCGGGCATTATCGATAAAGCCAAACAAAAAAACATATCGGTTGCAGCCTTATGCGGTAGCGTTGACATATCTGAAGAACAAGCTACTTCATTCGGACTCGATTACGTAGCGGCAATCGGTAAAGATGCCCTTGACTTGAAGGAGTCTATTGCCAACGCCTATCCCAATTTGATAAGGGCAGCACAGCGTTTCGCTAGGTCGCTCTAAACTTGCATTCCGACAATAAGGAAATTGGATTGTACGTTATATATGTGAAGTCGGTTCCTATGAAAACACTACACTGTATCCTTTTGCTACTATTGGTTGTGTCTTGTAAGAAGGATGAAAAACCCATAGAGGATGCGAATCCGGAGACACGTTCCTTTTATATGGGCTTTACAGCCTTCCCGTACGATGCTTCCATTGAAGCCAACTTAAACACCTATGCCGGGGTTGTGGCGAATAGTGATATTTTTTTGAATCACTTAGATCATGGTGTGCCATGGGACGAGGCCTTGAACGATATGCCATTTCCGTCTGAAGTACAAGCTACCTTGGAAGTTTCCAAAACCGGCCTTACTCCATCTTCAAAAATCTTATTGACCGCGACTCCTATCAGTCAAAATCGTAAGGAGCTTGCAGGATACTGGAACAACAATGGCAGTCAACAACCGCTATCACAATTTTGGCAAGAAAAGTCAT
This sequence comes from uncultured Flavobacteriaceae bacterium, assembly GCA_938017825.1. Taxonomy (GTDB): domain Bacteria; phylum Bacteroidota; class Bacteroidia; order Flavobacteriales; family Flavobacteriaceae; genus Pelagihabitans. The sequence continues at coordinate 25,551 of CALIJE010000069.1, read as the reverse complement.
TTGATGACCCTGATGTAATCAATGCTTTCACCAAGTACTGTATGCGTGTTATCGATGAGGTTCAACCAGATTATTTTGCTTACGGGATTGAAGTTAATGCGGAATTTAAAGAAGGTGAAACTACCTTTAATGCTTATTTGACATTGGTGTCTCAAGTCTACCCTAGTCTCAAGGATGCCTATCCTAATTTGCCTATTTTCCTAACGTTTCAGGACCAATCTTTTGATAAGACACATCAAGAAACTTTAGAGCTTACCAGCAGCTTATTGCCGTATTCAGATTATATCGCTATGAGCAGCTATCCATTTTTATATTATGAGGATATTCAGCGTGACGCAGATCCAAGTTTATTTCCTGATAATTGGTTGGCCGATTTCAGAAGCCTAGACCCATCAAAGCCCTTTGCAATAGCTGAAACGGGATTTTGCGCCGAAGATTTGGTCATTTCCAACTTAGGAATAAATGTAAAAGGCACACCTGAATGGCAAGAAGCGTATATGACCAAACTGTTTAACCAGGCCAATACCCTAGATGCTGAGTTTTTGGCTTGGTTTATATTTAGGGATTATGACATGCTTTATGACAATACCCCAAATCCGCCCGATATCCTTAAAATTTGGCGAGATAACGGACTTTTGGATGGGAATGGAAACCAACGACCCGCCTATGCCATATGGGACGATTGGAGAAAAATGTCTAAAGACTGAGGCCTACAGTCAATCAGGATTATAGATTAGGGTAAAAAACTGACTTGCGCCTAGGTCAGATTCAAGCACGGCCATAAACTCTTGCGATTGGTTTTTGATAAGAATCGCAGCCGTATTGGGAGCTACCTCCCCCAGATTTTCGGCATGTAAGGTAATGGTGTTTTTTCCAGGTCTTAAGGTAGCTTTAAAGAATTGCTTCTGTTTCTTCAGTGTCAGGTCTTTGACCAAAATGTCGTCGTTCAAATAAATGGTCACACGGTCATTATCAATATTTCGATGGTCGAAAAGACCAATTGAAAGTTCTCTTTCAGCGACAGAATAACTTTTATTGCTATTGATTAATTTACGTTCTGCACGTTCTGCACGTTCTGCACTTTCTGCACGTACTGCAGGCAAGGGGACAGTTGATTCTGCAATAGACTCTGTTGTATCTTCTGTTTCTTCTTCTTTGATTTCAGGCAGTGGCCTAACGAATATTCCCGTAACCGTGATGTCACTTTTCAGTTGTATTGGAGGTAGTTCAGAATTCTTGGCTCTTAGGGCTATGGTCATGTAATGGTAAAGTGTGTCGGGCCGAATAACAAAGGTAAAATGCCCCTTACTGGTATAACTAGGCGGAGGCTTCATTTCTAATTTAGGAAAATCCGTTGTAGGGGATACCAAGTCAAAAATATTGGGTTCTACCAGGTCTGATCGATTCGACGGAAAAACCTGTATCGGAAATGAGTAGCCTTTGACTTTAGGTTGAGGTCCAAAAATCCAAAAACCCAATTCATATATACTATCTGGTCTTAAAGGAGTATTTAGTTTTACTGTTTTGATCGCAACGTAGCCTTCTGGTGCAGTCTCTGTTAAATCAAGTACTGAAATTTGAATCCCCGAATCTCTTTTATGATTGTTGTTCTGCTGTGCATAAAGTACAGGGCCTGCGATAATTAGAACTGTAATGAACACATATGTTATGTACCGATTTTTCATTGTATTGAAGTCGCATTAATTGGCTTCCGCTATTCCGCGTATCATACCTCCAAAGATAAAGTAATGCATTGGAACAATGCTATACCAATACAATCGCCCTCTTAAACCACGAGGCCTAAAAGTGGCGGTTTGATGAAGCACATTGTGTTCATCTATTTTAAATTCCAACCAGGCTTCCCCGGGAAGTTTCATTTCTGCGAACAAAAGCAATCGCCGACCATCCTTATCGGCCAAGAGAACACGCCAAAAATCGAGTGCATCTCCTGCGTTTAGTTTATTTGGATGTGTTCTTCCGCGTCTTAAACCTACACCACCAATTAGCTTATCTAAAAACCCTCGTATTCTCCAAAGCCAATTTCCATAATACCAACCTCTTTCACCACCAATACACCAAATATTTTCAAGTACTTTGGACGGGTTGCCGATTTGCAGTTTCTGCTCATCCTTTAAGACGCCATATTTGGGTACTTGAATGTGCTTTTCCAAATCTTGATTGAATCGGCCACTTACCATGCTATCTTTCCAGCTGCTGACCACTTGGTTTTGTGCAATTTTCTTGAATGCCATATCGATGGCTTCTCTATAGGTATGGGTTTTTAGATCGAGCAATTGTTGTAACCGATTATCCTGGGCAATTACCTCTACCTTCATGCTATCAACTAGGTTCAAGGCCAGTTTGTAAGAGGTTGATGTTACAAAATACAGCCAGTAGGAAGACAATTTTGGTGTCATTACAGGTACAGTGACAATCCAGTTATTAAATCCCCTGGCCTTCGCATAGCCTTTAAGCATAGCTTTGTAGGTCATTATTTCAGGACCGGCAATATCAAAGGAAGCATTATAGGTTTCTGGGTTTTCCATTACCCCGATCAGAAAGTTCATGACATCCCTTATGGCTATTGGTTGTGTCTTGGTCAAAACCCATTTTGGTGTAATCATAAATGGCAATTTCTCACAGAGGTCGCGAATAATTTCAAATGAAGAACTACCTGAGCCAACAATTATGCCTGCCCGTAGAACCGTTAGTGCATAGGATCCTTGGTATAGGATTTTTTCAACATTTTTGCGAGACCAAAGATGTTTCGAAAGGTTTTCTTCATTTACGATACCACTTAAATAAATGACCTGTTTTACCGCAATGTCTTCTAAATATCGATTAAAGTTCTTTGCGGTTCTTGCTTCCATCTCATCAAAGTCCTTGGTTGAGGTACTCATTGAGTGAATAAGAAAATATGCGATATCAATATCTTTTGGTAAATAGCCCATGCGTACCTCTTTCAGAAAATCGATTTCCAATACCGATATCCTGGAAAGCGTCTCCTTGTCGACCGAAAGACGCTCGGCATCTCGAACGGCACAAATCACTTCATGCCCAAGATTCAAAAGCATGGGCAACAATCGCATTCCGATATACCCGTTGGCCCCGGTAAGAAGTATTTTCATAGGTCTTCAATAGAGGTTGGTGAGTTGTCGGCCTTGTAATCAAGAACCTTCCGAAAGAATTTTTGAATTGCTTTTGTATCTGATTTTACCTTGATGAAATGGTTGTCTTTGTGTACGGAGTAAATCGCAAAATCACCTTTATACACGGTTAATTTGTAATAAGGTATCACAAGAGCGAAAGTTTCTAATAGCGAACGAAAGCGAACAATAATTCCTTTTGGTCTCATTTCAATATTACATGAATTGGTATTGTTGTCAAGGATAAGTAGGTTTCGAATTTCAACACTTGTTTCTGTAATAAATAGTTTGGGCGAACCAATTCCATTCATGGCCCAGCGCTCTTTAAGGGCAAAGGGTTTTCCAACAGCCTCATCCACTTTTTCCGTGACCTTCTTGTCGTTATAGGATACGTTGACCAACATACTTAAATATTTTCACCGAACTTAATCATGTTGCCATCTGCATCCAAAATAGCGAATTCACGAATATTCCATGGTTGATTTGTTAAGGGGCCATTAGGATGCACCACTCCTGCGGCTTTCATTTCGGCATGCAAGCCGTCGACATTATGCACACGAATGTAACAACTTGTATTTTCTGGATGGATTTTGTCATTGCATTTCCAAAAGTGGATTTCAATCTTATCGCGACACAAGACCGCATAGTCCTTGTCTTTGTATCCTAGACGGTCAAAACCCAATTTGGTCTGATAAAAATCAACGGTTTTGTCAATGTTCAATGATGCCAGAACAGGAACAGCAATTTGCATATGCTCCATAACTACTACTTTTTCTAAAGTTAAGTAAATCTTTCCAGCACAGTGAAGTCGGTTGTTGATTTGATGCAAAAAGCCCAAAAAATGTGTAGTTTTGCAGGCTTACAAACGCATTACAATGAGCATTCAGACTGTTTTAGAGGCTAAGGTAAAAGAAGCTATTCTTTCTATTTTTAAAGCCGAATTGCCATCAGTAGAGTTTCAGCCTACCCGAAAGGATTTTGATGGCGATATTACAGTTGTCGTATTTCCAATGCTTCGCATAGTCAAAGGAAACCCTGTTCAAATTGGTGAACAGCTTGGTGCTTTTCTGAAAGATGAAGTAGCGGCCGTAACTGACTTCAATGTTGTAAAGGGTTTTTTAAACCTTGTCTTAAGCGATACATTTTATATTGATTTCTTTAAGACGATTTGCGATAGTCCTGATTACGGACTTGTTGCCGAAAGCGCCCATAACGCGGTAATGGTCGAATATTCATCTCCCAATACCAATAAGCCCTTACATCTAGGACATATTCGAAATAACCTATTGGGCTATTCGGTTGCAGAGATTTTAAAGGCAGCTGGAAAAAAGGTTTATAAGACCCAGATTATAAATGACCGCGGTATTCATATTTGTAAAAGTATGTTGGCCTGGCAGCGCTACGGAAATGGGGAAACCCCAAAATCTACGGGCCTAAAGGGTGATAAGCTGGTGGGGAACTATTATGTGAAATTCAATTCAGTGTATAATTCCGAAATAGAAGCCCTAGTCGCGGAGGGTATTGAACGCAAAGTTGCTGAAAAAGAAGCACCTTCTCTGGTGGAAGCCCAAAAAATGCTACTAAAATGGGAGGCAGGGGATAAAGAAATCGTAGCGTTATGGAAAGAGATGAACGGCTGGGTGTATGAAGGTTTTAACGTGACCTATAAAAACATGGGCGTTGATTTTGACAAACTCTATTACGAAAGTGATACCTATCTCCTTGGAAAGGACTTTGTTGCTGACGGGCTCCAGAAAGGGATATTCTATAAAAAAGAGGATGGCAGTGTTTGGATAGATTTGACTGAGGATGGTTTGGATGAAAAGATTGTACTTCGTTCCGACGGGACCGCGGTTTACATGACGCAGGATATTGGTACTGCCATTCAGCGTGTCAAAGACTATCCCGACATTAACGGCATGGTCTACACTGTGGGCAATGAGCAAGATTATCACTTTAAGGTGCTTTTTTTGATTCTAAAAAAACTAGGATTTCCTTGGGCAGAACAATTACATCATTTAAGCTACGGAATGGTCGACTTGCCTAGCGGGAAGATGAAAAGCCGTGAAGGTACCGTAGTCGATGCCGATGATTTAATGGTAGATATGACTGCCACGGCCAAACAAATCTCAGAAGAATTGGGCAAGTTAGACGACTACGCTGATTCAGAAAAAGAAGAATTGTACAAGACCATTGGGCTCGGAGCTCTTAAATATTATATCCTTAAGGTGGATCCGAAAAAGAGAATCTTGTTCAACCCAGAAGAATCAGTAGATTTTCAGGGTAATACCGGCCCTTTTATTCAATACACTTTTGCACGAATACAATCGGTAAAAAGGAATGCCTCAGATCATGGGTTGAACTGGAAGAATTCGACCGAAGTAGAGGATTTGCATAAGAAGGAAAAAGAATTGATCAAACAACTTCTGATTTTCCCAGATACGATTCATTTGGCAGCAGAGAACTACAGCCCTGCCGTAATCGCTAACTATGTATATGATCTGGTAAAATCGTTCAACTCATTTTATCAGCAAGTACCTATTTTTGTTGATGCCGAAGAAGAAAAGAAGGTCTTTCGAATACAACTTGCCAATAAAGTAGGGGAAGTTATTGAATCTAGTTTCAAATTATTGGGAATACAGGTGCCACAGCGCATGTGAGCGGACTTTAGGCAATTTTTAGCTTTTTCTATAGTTTTAGCTTTATGCCAATATGGGAAATCTTCAAATATCTAGCCCTCGCGTATATTGTAGGTCATACTTTGTACTTGGTTTATTATGCTATTGACCTGTACCAGCTTAATCCATTTATACGAATAAAACCGCTTTCGCCAAAGGAAGAACGCTTTATCTCAGAACACTTTCCCATATTTAAGGAATTGACGCCGAAACTCAAGGCAAAATGCCTAGAGCGTATTATTTGGTTTCGAAGTAAGAAGCACTTTGTTTTTTACGGCACCGTAGAGAAACAGGACGAAATAAAGCTGCTTTTAAGCGCCACCACGGTTATAATGACCTTAGGATTACGACGCTATCGTATGATGCGCAGCCTCATTCGAATTATCGTTTATCCCTCACAATATTATTCAAGAATAAATCGCAAATATCATTTAGGAGAGTACAACCCAAATTTTAAGACCATCGTACTTGCAGCAGATAAGATTTGGGAGGGATTCGAGAATCTTAGGGACAATCGTAATTTGGCCATGCATGAGTTTGCACATGCCCTAAGTTTTGAAATGATGAAAACAAGTTCATGGCAAGGACTTCGATTTAGAGTGGGCTTAAGACGCATTAAGAGATTATTCGCCAATGAGGACTTTTTAATGAAGTTAGCTGCATCACAATACTTTCGAGAATATGGTCTTGCAAATCTTCATGAGTTCTTTTCCGTGGCGGTAGAGAACTATTTTGAAACTCCTTCGGTATTTAAAAACGATTTCCCCGAATTATTTGAAGAGCTACGGCGCATGCTAAAAATGGATTTTCAGTATAACAAAGAGGCGCGAACGTTTAGAACTTCACCCTAAAACTAAAATTTGGCGTTAGACCCAAAGATACATTCTCAACACGTTCAATGGTATCAGCTTCCCCCACTTGATAGTAGGCGTTCAATATATTTTTCCTACTACTAAAATTCAGTACCGATATACCCGCCGAAGCCTTGATTTTTGGACTCATTTCAAAATCGTAAATGGCCGATGCGTCTGCTCTAATATAGTCTGGCAATCTACTACTGTTGGGACTCGAGAAGTTGATCCTGCTCGGAAATACCGATGTGTCTAAGGGGTCATTGGGATCAGGCTCGGTAAAGGGTATGCCCGAGCGGTAATTAAGGCCTATTCCAAACTTAAAATCGCCTTTGGTTATGGTGCCGGCCAAAGTTACGGTGTGGCGAATATCAAAATTATTGGGAAAACTGCTCGGCACGAAATCAGGAAAATTATAGGTATTGAAATTGTAGGTATAGCTACCCCAAATACTGTAATCATCGGTTTTTTTGTTGATAAGAAACTCAATTCCTTTCACATCATATTTTCCGATTTCTCCGTTAAATTGAAATTGATTCTCAAACCCTTGGGTAGAGGTACTAATATCGGTCACCTCTTTGTAAAAACCTTCTAGGCCAATATAGAGGTTTTTCTTATCGTAATTAATACCGATAGAACCTTGCTTGCTTCGAGTTACCGGAAGGTTCAACCCGTCTGAAATTACCCACCTGCGTTTCTCAATACCCAAAAAGTTCTGCTCTAGATCAACTACCTGATTGGTAGCCTGACTTTTAAACTCTCCCAATAAGATGGCCTTCAAATTCGTAGCAAATGTGTAGTTTAGATTTAGTCGCGGTTCAAAAATAAACTTTGAAAAATTGCCCGGATTTCGATAGTGGTTCAGTCTTAGACCGCCTTTTGCAGAGAGTTTAGTGTCGGGAGAACGGTAGGCCAGTTCCGAGAAAAACGCGCTTGTAATCACGATGCCTTTATTGTTATTCTCGAAAGGCGGCAAACTAACATTGGTTGTGTTCGAAATATCGGTCTCACTGATTTGAACACCATTCAGCCAGTTGATTTCTTCACCAAATCTAAGATTCGTCTTTAGTTTAACCGCAGTCTCCCGTACCTCATTATTTTGAAGTAGTTGCTGAGCCTGGTCAAACGAAATATTGAGCGAACTCAGTATATAACTCGTGTAGTAGGTATTTAAAGAGGTGCTGAATCGATCTGTCCAATCACTCATTAATCTAGCTCCTGCCGAAAAATTTTGTTGATTGAGATTACTTTGGGTTCGATCGCTGGTATCCAAATCTTCCTCGGTATATTTTAGTCGATTGTTGATGTTGATAAAACTCAATCGAATTTGTTGTTTATCATTGATATCATAGAGAAATTTCCCTGTGAAATCATAGAAGTAAAAGCGTTCATCCCTATTTCTGTTTTCGGGTGCACTCACATTTACAATTTGATCATTCTTAAATATTCTGTTGAAGAAACGACTAAAAGTAGGCGTGTTTAAAAAGTCGGTCATAGACCTTCGCCCAGAGAACTGAACTCCCATTTTTTTTGAAATCGGAATTTGTCCATAGGCGTCGGCACTGATCAAGTTAAGGCCACCACCACCAAAGAAGGGTTGTTTGCCATCATCTTTGGTCTTCATCGAAATGAGGCCGCTTACCCCATCCCCAAACTCACTACTAGTGCCGTTTTTAATTAAGGTGACTTTCTCTGTCAAGTAAGGGTTATAGGCCGAGATAAGTCCAAAAAAGTGCCCTGACTGGTACATCTTTATGCCGTCCCATAACAAGAGATTTTGATCGTTGCTGCCCCCCCGAATATTAATATTGGAAACGGTCTCATCTACACTTTTAATTCCCGGTAAGGCCTGTATGGTTTGTAAAACATCGGGCTCGATCGTTCCTGGAAGAATTCCGAATTTTTCAATATTCAGTTCAATACTCGCATCGGCCTGTTTCGATAGCCCTGAGGTTAAAAATTCATATACCACTACCTCTTGCAATTGGCGGTAATATTCTGCCAATAGGATGGTTTGACATTCCGTTTGGCCCACTAGGTCGGTAGCATCTACATAAAGTGTCTTAAAGCCAATATATTTAATGCGTAACACGGCGTCTCGCGGAACGTTTTTTAAAGAAAAATGACCGTCCATATCCGTAACCACCGAAATGTCTGTGTTTAATACTTCTACCGAAGCTCCCATTACAGTATTCTCCTCAAAGTTGTCGAATACAAAAGCACAAATCGATAAGGTATCTGGCTTGATTATGGCATAGTACCGATCGTTCAATTTTTTTATGAGCAGTTGGGTTTGTTGCTCTATCTGCGAAAAAATAATAGGAAGTTCTTTAGAATTCGATAAGGACACCTTTACATTGGACAGGTCTACATCAACGTACGAAAACTTTATGTCAAGGGTTTCCTCTAAGCTTTGCAGCACCGAAATCAAAGACGTTGAAGTTTTGACTTCCTGCGCCTCTCCCTTAAAGAAAACAAAACAACAAAACAGGCAACTAAATAAAGCTACTCGTTTAAGGGGTGTTTTCGGCATAGAACAGTACTTTCTTCCCTTCAAATTTAAACTTTATTCGCAAAGGAATACTAATACTCTTTAAGGCAAGGTCAAGGTCGGTATTACTGAATGTACCGGTAAACAGCTGATCAGTATCAATGCCTTGTGTTGCGATGCTTACATTATATTGTCTGCTTAGCTCATCAAGGACGTAACGCAGTGGAATACTTCTAAATGCACTTTCGTTGTTTACCCAAGACGGAACGCCATTTATTGGGACTGCAGTTTCCTGTACCTCATTATTTAGGGAAAGATATGAAGTACCAGCTGGTAAATCGGTTTTATTTCCATTATGTGTAACACTTACAATGCCCTCATAGCAGCTCACCTCAAAGAAGTCGCCTCGATGTTCTACGTTGAACTGGGTACCTAGTACGGTTACTTCCCCCGCTTTGGTATAAACCGTAAATTTTTTGCCTTTGGCGACCTTAAAGAATGCCTCTCCCTCAAGCGTAACTTTTCGTTCATCCTCCCAATTTGACTTGCTATAGTCGATTTTTGAATCTGCGTTCAATTGAACTTCTGAATTATCAGGTAGTCGAACTTCGACTCGTTCGGCCATGTGCGTTGAAATAGGTGCTTCTAAAGAATCCATATAAAAATAGGCCCCTGCTATCAAAATAGCTGCAACTGCGGCCACCTTCATAAAACGCTTGAACGGATTCAATTGTATTACTTTAGAATCCGTTAAAGTACGCCTGTTTCGAACGGCCAACAGTGCCTCTTCGGCATTGAAATCAGGAGCTTCCAATTTCTCAGAAGTAGCTACAATGCGCTGATAGGTGGCATACTCCTCGGATTGTTTGAATTCCGTGAGTTCGGCTTCGGTTAGCTCATTATTGAGCCATTTTGCTAAGTAATTTTCTTGCATGACAATAGCTTAGTATCTAAATAACAATTAGTTAGTAATAAACCCTACTTTTATTTAATGCCATCAATTTTGGCCCTTAACGACTTAAGCGCCAAATGCATTCGTTTTTCTATTGCTTTCACCGAAACACCCTCTATTACAGCAATTTCCTTATACTTTTTACCATCGATGCGGTTGAGCAAAAAAACGGTACGTTGATTATCTGGCAAGCTGTTAAGCGCGTTGTCCAATTTTTTTTGAAACTCTTTCTCCTCCAATATGAATTCAGGAGACTCATTGGTGCTCTTTAGTGTTTTATCGGCGTACTTCAATCGAACTTTTTCGGCCTTTATGACGTTTAAATAGAGATTGTTGGCAACTTTGTAGACAAACGCTTTTGCCTTTTCAGGAGGAATTTTAGCGCAATTTTCCCATAACTTTACAAAGGCTTCCTGAACGGCATCATTGGCTTTTTCCTCGTTGCCGAACTTGTAATAAATGTAGTTGAAAACCGTTTTAGAATTGGTTTTGAAGATGTTGGCGAATACGGCATCTTCACATACGTTGTCCATTTTAGTTGGGCTATTAGTATTGGTTTTGACCAAAGATATTTTAAAAAAAATTAATATTGTTAGTAGGGTGTTTGCATTAGTTGTTGTTTTATGAATGTATTAACAAACTTTAAAATCCAAATCGTTATGAAAAAGTGTTTTTATTACATGCTTGGCGTCATCCTACTGGCGACTGCATTTACAATGACTTCATGCTCTTTAGATAATCCTCCGCCAGTTTTGGCCGAAATCTCGGAAGAAGCTTTAAACGCCGCTTCGAATGAGTTGAAGCTTATGCAAAGAACTGCGAACAATGATGGTTCTTGGGACAATATCGTTGATGGCTCTAGCTGTTTAAGTGTACGTTTCCCATATACCGTTACGGTAAATGGTTTAGACCTTACCATTGACTCCAAGGAAGATTTGCAATTGATCGAAGACCTTTTCGATGCCTCCGATTTTGATGAGGATGTATTGAATTTGGTGTTTCCCATTACCGTGACCCTTGCCGATTATTCTGAAGTTACCCTAAATGATAAGGATGAACTTGGAGATTTGGTGGCCGAATGTATCGAAGGTGGGGATGACGAGGATATTGAATGTATAGATTTTGTTTATCCCATTACCTTATTGACTTTCAATCCCGATTTTGTGCAAACCGGTTCAGTCACCGTTACTAGTGACAGTGAATTGAGACGTTTTTTTAGTGGGTTGGAAACCACTGACCTAGTAGGCGTTGATTACCCAATTTCCTTAGAACTATATGATGGCACTAAGGTTACCATAACTAACAATGCCGAATTGAGGGATGCCATTGAACGTGCAATTTATGCCTGTGACGAAGACGATGATAATGATTTTGGTGATGATGATTTTACCGAAGAACGCTTGGATGCCCTATTGGTTGAATGTCCGTGGCTGGTGAAAGAGGTGAAGAGAGATAATCAATACACGACCACTGATTATGAAGACTATGTTTTGAATTTCAAGGAAGATGGGAGTGTGGTTGCGCGCGACAGGCAAGGCAATCTGCTAAACGGGGAGTGGAGTACCAGAGTTTCCGACTATCGGGTAGTAATTAGCTTGGAGTTTGAATTTCTTGCCGAATTCAATTTAGTGTGGCTGGTAGATGATATTGATGATGACCGCATAAAATTATTCTCAAAGGATGGGGATAAGATCATCATGAAACAGTATTGTGAGGACCAAGCCGTAGAGTGCACTGAGGCATTCATCAAAGAAACCCTGTCGACATGCGTTTGGATACCCTCTCAAGGTGATAGTAGCTTCTTGGACAGTTTAAGTATCGACTTTTCAAATATGAACATTCATGTGTACAACCCCAATGGAGAAGTCGTTGACGAAGGAAATTGGGAACTTGAGGGCAACGTGCTCGTATTTAATTCCTTAAGTATGGAGCTTGCCAATTACATTGGTGAATGGGAAGTGATCGAATGCAGTGCGGCACGCTTTGTACTGAAACGAAATGAAGAAACCCTTGTCTTGGAAAAACTATGTGAATAAAAATAATGTTTCCCCGTGAACAAAATTTATATAATCTTAAAGATTTGTGTTATGAGAAGCAAAATTTTTAAAAGTTTACTTATTGTCAGTAGTGTTTTTGTAATTTTTTCTTGTGAAAAGCAAGACAATACTCTTGATTTAGAACCTCTTGGAGTGTCAGTCTCGTTGTTAAAGAGCGACTGGAAGATTACGTATTATTTTGATGATGTAAATGAAACTGCTGACTATATTGGCTATGTGCTGACCTTTCAGCAAGATGGAAGTGTAGTAGCAACCAATGGAACTCTCTCTGTTAACGGCACTTGGTTCATAGATGATTCTGATTCAAATGACGATAGCACAGATGACTCGGTAGAATTAAATATCATTTTTTCAAACCCAGATTTTTTTGAAGAATTATCAGATGATTGGGATATTATTTCATTTTCAGACGACAAGATAGAACTTAAAGACATTAGCGGAGGTGATGGGACGACCGATTATCTAACACTTGAGAAAGTATAATATACAATTTTGCCCCACAACTTTTTTGGAAAGCGTCCGTCTTATGATGGGCGCTTTTTTATGCAATACTTTTTACTGCCAAACCACAGGTATTTATTAAATTTGCCTTTCTCCAAAAAAGAAAGCTGATGTTCGATAGTTTAAGTGAAAAGTTAGATAAGGCATTACATGTACTTAAAGGGCATGGCCAAATCACTGAGATCAATGTTGCAGAAACAACCAAGGAAGTTCGCAGGGCTCTCCTCGATGCCGATGTTAATTTCAAGATAGCCAAGGAATTTACCAACAGGGTAAAGGAAAAGGCACTTGGGCAAAATGTTTTGACCACTTTACAACCTGGCCAGTTAATGGTCAAGATTGTCAAAGACGAGCTTACCGCTTTAATGGGAGGGGAACATGAGGGTATAAATCTTTCTGGCAACCCTTCGGTAATTTTGATGTCGGGCCTGCAAGGTTCGGGTAAAACAACTTTTTCGGGGAAGTTGGCCAATTTTTTAAAATCAAAGAAAACCAAGAAACCGTTATTGGTGGGTTGTGATGTATATCGTCCTGCGGCGATAGATCAGTTGCATGTGGTCGGCGATCAAATTGGGGTCGAAGTATATTCAGATAGAGGTAATAGCGACCCTGTGGCTATTGCCAAGGCTGGAATAGCGCATGCGAAGGCCAATGGTCATAATGTCGTTATTGTCGATACCGCTGGGCGCTTGGCGATCGATGAAAAAATGATGGATGAAATAGCAAACATCCACAAAGCGATTACCCCCGAAGAAACACTCTTTGTGGTCGACGCCATGACGGGGCAAGATGCCGTAAATACCGCTAAAGCGTTTAATGACATACTAAATTTTGATGGTGTAATCCTAACGAAATTAGATGGTGATACCCGTGGTGGTGCTGCAATTTCGATTAAATCGGTGGTCGATAAACCAATAAAATTTATCGGTACCGGAGAGAAGATGGAGGCGATCGATGTGTTCTATCCGTCGCGAATGGCCGATCGTATTCTAGGAATGGGTGATGTGATATCGCTTGTTGAGCGTGCGCAAGAGCAGTTCGATGAGGAAGAAGCGCGGAAGATTCAAAAGAAAATTGCCAAGAACAAATTTGGCTTTGACGACTTTCTTAGTCAAATACAACAGATCAAGAAGATGGGTAACATCAAAGATCTGATGGGAATGATTCCTGGTGCCGGAAAGGCCCTCAAAGGATTGGATATTGATGATGATGCCTTCAAACATATTGAAGCGATAATTCATTCAATGACTCCAGACGAGCGTTCTACACCATCGAAACTGAATGCAAGCCGCAAAAAAAGAATTGCAAAAGGCAGCGGGCGCGATGTGAAAGAAGTGAATCAACTGCTCAAACAATTTGATCAGATGAGCAAAATGATGAAAATGATGCAAGGTGGTGGTGGCAAAAAAATGATGCAGATGATGGGTGGTATGAAGGGGATGAGGTAAATGAAAAAGGGGTTAGTAGAAAAAAGTAAAAATCGAAAATGACAGTTTTAGACGGGAAAAAAGTATCTAATGACATTAAGGCTGAAATCGCGGCCGAAGTGGAGAAAATGAAAGCCAATGGTGAGAAAGTTCCGCACTTGGCAGCCGTACTGGTTGGGAATGATGGTGCTAGCCTTACCTATGTGGGTAGTAAGGTTCGTTCCTGCAAAAGGGTGGGTTTTGAATCTACTTTGATTCAAATGCCCAATACCACTTCAGAGCTAGAGCTACTTAAAAAAATAGAGGAGCTGAACGAGAATGACGATATTGATGGCTTCATAGTTCAATTGCCTTTACCAAAGCAGATCGATACACAAAAAGTATTGATGGCAGTACACCCTGATAAGGATGTTGATGGTTTTCACCCAACTAATTTTGGAAAAATGGCATTGGATATGAGCACCTTTATCCCTGCAACACCTTTTGGTATATTGGAATTGATCGAGCGTTATGGGGTAGAGACACAAGGAAAACATACCGTAGTTATTGGCCGTAGTCATATTGTAGGTAGACCCATGAGTATCTTAATGGGTCGCAAAGGCTTTCCTGGGAATTCGACCGTAACCCTTACACATAGCAGAACCAAAAATATCACCCAGATCATATCCCAGGCCGATATTGTGATTTCCGCCTTGGGAAAACCAAAATTCCTAAAGGCAGAAATGGTAAAGGATGATGCCGTAATCATTGACGTGGGGATTACTCGCGTTCCGGATGAAACCAAAGAAAAAGGCTACTATATTACCGGTGATGTAGATTATGAGAACGTAAAGAAAAAGGCTTCCTATATTACCCCTGTGCCCGGCGGTGTGGGCCCAATGACCATTGCCATGTTGTTAAAAAACACCTTGTTGGCCAGAGAGCGGCATAGAAGTCGTAGCTAAGGACCTCTTTTCAAACTATTTGATTACTTCCTAGAAATCAGTACCTTTTGTGGTAAAACCGACCACGATGAATAAACTGATTCCTTTTTCTCTTGTAGTACTTATTTGTTTACTGGGATGCCAGACCGAAAATTCTACCGCCGACTTTGGAATCAATGTATCTTATTCCGATTCTGTAGAAAGTGATTCTAAAGATGGACGTCTGCTTCTACTACTGTCCAACAATGACGAGAAAGAGCCCCGTTTTCAAATCAACGACGGACTCAAAACCCAGATTATTTTTGGGATGAACGTGGAGAACATGAAGGCGGGTCAGCAGATAACTTTTGACGACACCGTTTTTGGTTTTCCGTATGCGAGCCTTTCTGAAGTGCCTCCGGGTGACTATTTTGTACAAGCCCTTTTGCATGTATACGAAACCTTTAATCTGGCTACTGGGCAGACAGTTATGTTGCCTATGGATAATGGAGAAGGGCAACAATGGAAAAGTTCTCCCGGGAACCTGTATAGCAAGCCTTTTAAGTTAAGTATTACAGAAAACGGCATCTCCAATCTCAACGTTGTTATGGATCAGATCATTCCGCCGATCGAAGAGGCAAAGGATACCGAGTGGATCAAACACATCAAAATTAAATCAGAGAAACTATCCAAATTTTGGGGCAGGGATATGTACCTTGGTGCACACGTTTTGCTTCCCAAAGGATTCAACGAACACCCAGAGGCAAAATATCCATTGATGATATTTCATGGGCATTTTCCTGACGATTTTGGGGGTTTTCGAACCACGCCGCCCGACCCTGATCTTCAACCCGAATATTCAGATAGATTTGGCTTGGAAGGGTACAATATTATCCAACAGCAAGAGGCATATGATTTTTACAAACGCTGGAACGAACCCGATTTCCCCCGCTTCCTCATTATTGAAATTCAACATCCTACACCGTATTACGATGATTCCTATGCAGTTAATTCTGCCAGTCAAGGTCCGTATGGTGATGCCATCACCTACGAATTGATACCGGAAATCGAGAAACAGTTCCGTGGTATGGGTGAAGGATGGTCGCGTTTTTTGTACGGAGGTTCCACCGGTGGTTGGGAGGCATTGGCAGTGCAGGTAAAATACCCTGAAGAATATAATGGCTGTTTTGCCGCTTGCCCAGACCCCATTGATTTTAGGGCTTATTGTCTCACTAATATTTACGAGGATGAAAATGCCTATTACTATGACAGTGAACACAAGAAATTAGAAGTTCCCAGTCATCGAGATTATCTAGGCAACGTGCAATCGACCTTGCGCGAAGGAAACCATTTGGAATTGGTGCTTGGCGATAAGAGTCGCTCAGGACAACAATGGGATATTTGGGAGGCAACTTATTCGCCGCAAGGAACAGATGGCTATCCTATTCGTATTTGGGATAAAATGACAGGTGAAATTGATCATAAGGTAGCCGAGTATTGGAAAGAGAATTATGATCTTCGGCATATTTTAGAGCGCGATTGGGAGAAATTAGGGGATAAGCTGAGAGGCAAAATACATATCTATTGTGGCGATATGGATAATTATTATCTTAATAACGCAGTGTATTTAATGGAAGATTTCTTGGAGAATACGACCGATCCATATTATGATGGAGAAGTACTGTATGGCGATAGGGCAGAGCATTGTTGGAATGGAGACCCAGATCAACCCAATGCTATTAGCAGACTTCGATACAATAGCATGTACGTGCCCAAGATCATGAAACGCATTATGGCAAGCGCCCCCAAAAACGCCGATTTGACCAGTTGGCGATATCGTTGATAAATTTAAATATGAACATATGAAATTAGGAGCATTTTCAGTTAGCCTGGCGGTGAAAGACCTAAAGGTGTCTAGACAATTTTACGAGAATATGGGCTTTGCGGTCTTTGCAGGATCCATGGAGAGCAATTATCTTATCATGAAAAATGAACAGACTTTAATTGGCCTTTTCTATGGCATGTTCGAGAATAATATTCTCACTTTTAACCCAGGATGGGATCAACACGCCCAGTTGGTTGAGGGTTTTGATGATGTGAGAGAAATTCAAAAAACGCTGAGGCAACATGGCGTTAAATTCGAAAAGGAAGCTGACGAAAGTACCACAGGACCAGGTAGTTTAGTATTCTTTGATCCTGACGGAAATAGTATTCTTTTTGACCAACATGTGTAAAGCTTAGAACCATTGAAAATGGGAGTTTGGGAAGAAAAATTGAAGCATTACGATGCCTTGGTCGCCAAATGCGATCGATTTGAGCGAAAAGGCAAAACAATGCCATATACTTCTGCCAATGGGTATATGTTTTCACTTTTTAATAAGGACAGAGAAATTGGAATTCGATTTTCCGAAGAAATAAAGGGGCATTACATTTCTGAATTCGATACTACGATTTACAAGTCCTATGGCGCCGTAATGAAGGGGTACATCCTTATACCTGAGTCCATGTGGAATGATGAAGATACCGTGGTAAAGCTGCTCAATGAAAGTTATGACTACGTGATGAGCTTAGAACCCAAATGATTTGGCTATGAAGGAGGCTAACTTTATATTTTGGCAAAAATGGCTTACCTGGGCCAATTTGCTGACTGTTGTAGTAGGATTGTTGGTAACTTTTGCGGGTAATTCTATTTTTTTCGATGTTCATAATGCCTACACTCAGGAAGTCTTTTTTGAGGGTAATGCCATTCAAGAGGATGTATCTATACTTAAAAACTGGCTCTTTGGTATTATCGGGGCCACCATTGTAGGGTTTCATATATTAATGATCATGATTTCCGAAAATGCCTTTAAGCAAAAGGAAAAATGGGCCTACAAAGCACTATGGGGTGGTTTGCTATCCTGGTTTGTCATTGATAGTGGTATTTCGTTCTACTATGGGGCAATTCACAATATCGTGCTTATCAATTTGGTGGCTCTCGTACTTATTGGCTTGCCATTGCTCATGACATGGAAAGCATTTTTCAACCCTAGTTGATACTGCTCGATAATATTCGCTTAACTTATGTTCGAACTCGTAATAATTGTAAAGAAATGAAAAAGCCTGTTTTAATTATAATTGTTTTGCTCTTTGTGCTAAGCTGCAAGTCTGAAAAGAAGCCTGATCAAATTGAACTCGCCACAGAAGAACTGACGGAGTCTGAAGAGGAATGGACTTATTTGTTCGATGGTACGAGTACCGACGGCTGGCGTGCCTACAATGGTGAGAAGATGCCGCCACAGTGGGTTGTAAAAGATGGCACCTTGACCTTCGATACTGAAAAACGATTGGAATCTGAAAAAAAGGGCGGTAACGATATTATTTATGCAGCGCAGCAATTTGATAATTTTGAATTGTATGTAGAGTGGAAAATCCCAGAAGGCGGTAACAGTGGGATCTTTTATCACATTCAAGAAGGAGATTGGGGGGTTTCTGAAGTGGCGCCCGAGTACCAACTGCTCGATGATCTGAAATGGGAGGAAATAAATGGTGCCACTTTGGAGGATTGGCAAAAAACGGGAGCCGCCTATGCGATGTACAGCGCAGATGAGGAACTAAAATTGGTGAAGCCAGCAGGGGAGTGGAATACCTCCCGAATCCGTTTTACGACTAACTTGGTTGAGTACTGGTTGAATGGGCAAATGACGGTTTCTTTTCGCCCCTGGTCAAAAGATTGGGAACAGCGCAAAGTGTCTGGAAAATGGAAAGATTTTCCAAAACATGGCACTTTTAAGAAAGGATATATAGGGTTGCAGGATCACGATAGTCCGCTTTGGTTCAAAAATATCAAAATCAAGAAATTGTAGTGTCATATGAAAAATTCAATTGTTTTACGTACGCTCTGTATATTCCTAGCATTTACCGCTAATGCCCAAACCGGGAAGGTCTACGATGAACTTTCAATGACCAGTAAAATTCTTAAGGACAGCCGTAAATATGCCATATATCTTCCGCCAGACTATGAAAGTTCGGTACGCAGTTATCCGGTATTGTACCTTCTTCACGGTGCTGGCGATGATCAAACTGGGTGGATTCAGTTTGGAGAGGTCTTACGAATAACCGATAAAGCAATTTCAGAAGGAAAGGCTACACCAATGATTATCGTAATGCCTGATGCCAATACCGGAAAACGCGGTTATTTTAACCAAGGCAAGGATTGGCGCTATGAAGATTTCTTTTTCGAAGAGCTAATGCCGCATGTAGAACAGAAATATCGCATAAAAAGTGAAAAACGCTATCGCGCCGTTGCCGGACTTTCAATGGGTGGGGGTGGTTCTTTTATGTATGCCTTACATCATCCTGAACTATTTTCTTCGGCTTGCCCATTGAGTGCCTATGTAGGACCTTCAACGATCGCAGACCTAAAGAACAGGATGCAGAATAGTGGGGTCAACTTTACCGATGCTGAACTGCAGGCTTATTTCGATCAACATAATGCTGTGAAATTAATCGAAGAGACTGATGCCAAAGAGCTAAGATCTGTGCGTTGGTATATCGATTGTGGAGATGATGACTTTCTCTATGAAGGAAATAGTCTGGCACATATTGCCCTTAAGAAAAAAGAGGTGCCACATGAATATCGTGTACGTGACGGAGCCCATAATTGGTCGTATTGGCGGGAATCTCTTCCGGAGGTACTGCGATTTGTCTCTGAAGCCTTTCACCAAAATTAATGCAGGATTATACTGCGAATAACTGTTCCATATCCTTAAATGACTTAAATTCAAGGGCGTTGCCCGCAGGGTCTAAAAAGAACATAGTGGCCTGCTCTCCGGCCTGACCCTGAAACCGAATATACGGTTCGATGACAAATTGAATTCCCTTGTTTTTTAACTCTTCAGAAAAAGATTGAAATGTATCCCAAGGGAGCACTACACCATAGTGGGGTACAGGAACATCATGCCCGTCAACAGGATTATGATGCAGGCCTTCCGTTTCGACCTTGGGTTTGTAATGAATTACCAATTGATGTCCGAACAGGTTAAAGTCGACCCAATGATCGCTACTGCGACCTTCTTCACAATTAATTACTTCGCGATAAAATGTTCTGCATTCCGCAAGATTGTGAACCGGGATTGCAATATGAAATGGTGTTACGTTGGCCATGAAATTTTCGTTTTCTAAAATTACCAATTTCTTAAGAATTCAAAAAGTCGATGACCTGCCTTCTTACTTTGTCTTGGTGTAATGAATGGCCAAGCCCCTTGGTTTTGATAAACAAAGAATCTTTCCAAGCCGCATGCACCTGTTCAGAGGACCAGATGGGGGCGATCTTATCGAATTCATCATGAATCAGAAGGCCGGGTAGGTCTAGTTTAGCGGCAAACTTTGGGGAGGAGAAATCTGAGAACTTAAAATTGAAAACTTTTATAAAGTAATTTTCCAAATGACCCATCGTGGTTTTGTTCAGACCCAAAATATTTCGGTATTGTCGCATAAAATCAGACAACTCAGATGGGGCGCCAAGGGAAACCAATTTTTCAATATGTGGATTGGTGTATTTAAATTGATTGTAAATCATTGTCATTCCTCCTATAGAATGCCCAATAATGAATTTAGGGAGATAGGCCTCAATGACTGTCTGAGCACAATCCGCATATAGCGGTACGTTTAGAATCGTACCAGATGAGTAGCCGTGTGCCGGAGCGTCAAAAGCAATTACATTGTAATCATGTTCCTGAAGTATTCCTACCAGTTCGCGCCAACGATTGGTATTGCTCTCCCAACCATGCATTAGTAACACGGTGGCCCCGTCACTTGGCCAACGATAGGTTTGTAAACGCAGACCATGGCTATCGATGATGTCGTCTTTGGCATTGTTCAAAAATGCCTTATGCCCGGGCAGAATTTTTCCTTTTCGCGGCGTACAAAAAAGTGTAAATGCTTTTTGAGCCATTTTTTGAGGGGTCAAAACAGAACCCAAATTGAAGTATAGGCCTATTGATCTGGCAAAAAGTTTACCAATTAGTTTTTTCATAGCTGCGCACAATGTTGAATAATAAATTTGAATTTTGTTGGAAAGAGCGTTCCTTGGTTTTAAGTTACCCCTCTCCTTTTTTATTACTGGCCAATTGAATCTAAAGCCTTGCTAGCTAAGTTCTGATGGTGCACTGCATGATAAATGGCATTATACAGCATTTCTCTTAAACTTAATGTTCCCAGCATCGGATGTGGTAAGGCGAGGTGGTCTAGGTCTTCCTCAGCAAAATTATCAATTAAGGAACATAGCTCTTCTATAAGTCCGACTAATTTTTCACCAAGAAAGGCACGACGCTCTGGTGATTGAAATCTCGGGTCGAATCGTTTGGGTGCGATTCCACCCATGGCCAATTTCTCAAAATAAAATGCTTGCATATCTTCATAAGATCGTTTGTGACCCTCTGAGTGACCGAATTTGGCGATCATCATATCTTTTTCCATTCGAAAAACCTGAACCAATGGTTCAACGCTAAGAACCAAATGCGCCAAATGTTCTCCCGCCGACCATTTTCCGTTGATGGCCAGGTCGTAGTTCTTTGGTGAAAGTGTGGCGATATACGACACAAAATTCGAATAGTTTTCTTTAAGTCTAAGCCTGAGATCTGTCTTATTCATAATTTTTTGAAATAATGGTTACTTTTTGTAACTTGGTAATAATTTATAACTAAAAATACATTTTCTTTTTGTCAAATAAAAGAGGTGTATTCAATTACATTAGGTATCGATATGGAAACTATTACTGAAAATCAGAAAGTTAGGGTTGCAAAAAAATTGAAAAAAATGTTTGGCCACATGGATAGACGTCAAATGGAGTATTGCCCCATTAGGGATGTGATGGCCCTAGCTTCTGATAAATGGAGTATTTTGATCATTCTATACCTAGGCTATTATCCGGTATTACGCTTCAATGCCTTAAAGAAAAAGGTGTATGGTATTTCGAATAAAGTGCTAAGTGAGCGTCTAAAGGTACTCGAGGCAGATGGGTATTTATCGCGAAAAATGTTTCCTGAAGTGCCTATTCGTGTAGAATATGGTTTAACTGATTTCGGACACTCGTACCTTAGGAAATTAATCGATTTAAGCGAATGGGTAACTGAATATAGCGACCAAATAATAAGCAATCGCAAGAATTTTAAAAAAGCTTAATCGCTAGTATTGACACGCTCTATTAGTCCCAGCCCAACATCATATATTTGATTTTGGCGGCATCGGGAATTTGAACCGCCTCAATATTTACACTCGAGGCATAGCGCAGACTGCTCGGTAATTCTTCTTTGCTAATGGTAAAGTAAACATCACTTTCTTTGACCAAGACCAATACATTGTTCATGGCCGTAATTACTTTTTTGATGGTGTACACACTTTTTACATCCTTAAAAGTACTATTGATATGAATTCCTTTTTCGGTTTTAAATCGCGCATCTTCAAAACGTATATTCTCTATTTTCGGGATGCTGTCCCCGCTAGGCGTGAGTGTTAACAATAATTGTCCGCCTTTTTCGAATATTTTTAATTTTTTGGCCTTGTTGCCCAAGTTGAGGGTGGTAGTATCCTTAATGACCGAATCTTTGGCATAGATCAATTCAATATCGCGTGCCAGGCTGGTCTTCTCCAGCGCTCCGACCGAGGTGTTTGTAATTAAATAAGTGGTGTCGATTTCTTTCTTGCAATTGCAACATAGCAGTAGAATAACCGATATAAATAGTACTGAATTCCTCATAAATAGATTGATTTAATGATGATTGATGAATGTGCTAGCGTAGAATTTTGGTTAAAATGCCCAAGACCCCGCGAATAAAGGTAGCGCTGGTAAGCACCTTTAAAATCGGATTCTGTCTCGTACTCTTGCGTCTACGAGTGGTCTTTCTTGCAGCAGTTTTTTGTTTGGCCTTTGCAGCTGTTTTTTCGGCCTGTTCCATTTTCTTGTTCAAGAGTTCATAGGCACTTTCGCGATCAATGACCTCATTGTACTTTTTGACAAGTTTTGATTTTGTGATCACTTCTTCCAACTCGCTTTCGGTCAAAATATCCATGCGGCTCATAGGAGCTCGCAAAAGCGTTGCCGCCAAGGGCGTAGGGCGACCCTTTTCGTCCAAGGCCGAAATCAAGGCCTCGCCGATTCCCAAAGAAGTCAAGACTTCTTTTGTATTGTAGTATTCGGATTCGGGATAGTTTTCCGCGGTTAGTTTTATTGCTTTACGATCTCTTGCGGTAAACGCTCTCAAAGCGTGTTGCACTTTGAGTCCAAGTTGTGATAGTACATCGCTTGGTACATCGGTAGGGTTCTGTGTTACGAAATACAGTCCGATTCCTTTTGATCGAATTAGCTTAACGATGTTTTCGATTTGATCTAACAAGGCCTTTGAGGCTTCATTGAAGATAAGGTGGGCTTCGTCAATAAAAAGCACAAGTTCGGGCTTGTCACTATCACCTTGTTCTGGAAACGTATCGTATATCTCAGCCAAAAGGCTCAACATAAATGTGGAAAATAGTTTCGGCCTGTCTTGGATATCCGTAAGTCGCAAAATATTGATATACCCGCGGCCATTTTTATCGATTCGGGTAAGATCGTCTACTTCAAATGATTTTTCCCCAAAGAACAAGTCCGCTCCCTGTTGTTCGAGTTCGATGATTTTTCTTAGAATGGTGCCAGTAGAACTGGTGCTTATACGGCCATAGTCTTTTGAAAATTCGAGTTTTCCCGCGCCCGTTGCATATTGAAGTACTTTTTTAAAATCCTTTAGATCGAGCAAGGGCAATTTGTTGTCATCACAGTATTTAAAGACCACGGCAACAATTCCCTGCTGTGTTTCCGACAGATCAAGGATTCGGGATAACAGCACCGGTCCGAATTCAGAAACGGTGGCACGCAGTTTCACTCCGTCTTGTTCAGAAAGGGAAAGTATTTCTATAGGGAAGCTTTTAGACTCAAACGGAAATCCGATTTTAGTGTGTCGTTCCTCAATTTTTGGATGACCTGGGCTAGGTTGTGCCAAACCACTCAAATCCCCTTTAAGATCCATCAACAATACCGGTACACCTTTTTCTGAAAGGTTTTCGGCAAGCACTTGAAGACTTTTGGTTTTCCCTGTTCCTGTTGCCCCGGCAATCAACCCGTGACGGTTCATGGTCTTCAAGGGTATTTTGATCAAGGCATTGGTAACGGCTTCGTTTTCGAGCATTGCGGCCCCCATGGTTATGTAATCGCCTTTGGTGGTATAGCCCTTTTCGATGTGGGCGAAGAATTCTTCGGTACTGCTCATTTTAATCGGATTGGATGCTAAAAATAGCGCATTTTTTTGAGTTTGAGCGGGTGTGTTTGGTAGTTTGCACGTACCTCTACTGATTTATAAAAGCTCTATTTGTACGAGAGTTCATAGGGGCGTATCTTTGCCGAATGCTAAAAACCGAAGTGTCACAGAAGGTAGCTAAAGGTATTATGCTTCCTTTGATGGAGGAATTCTACACCATTCAAGGAGAGGGCTATCACAAAGGAACGGCTGCCTATTTTATACGCGTTGGAGGCTGTGATGTTGGGTGCCACTGGTGTGACGTAAAGGAAAGTTGGAATGCCGAAACGCATCCGCCTACCGATATTGACCATATTGTGGGCAATGCAGCGAAGTATTCAGATACCATTGTGGTGACCGGAGGCGAGCCGCTTATGTGGAATATGTTGCCGCTCACTGAGGGCCTTCGGGCTAAAAGCTTAAAAACACATATTGAAACCTCGGGTGCCTATGAACTTACGGGGCTATGGGATTGGATATGCCTTTCCCCTAAGAAAAATAAACTTCCAACAGACAAGGTTTATGAGCAGGCCCATGAACTCAAGGTTATCGTGTACAACAAACACGATCTTGTTTTCGCGGAAGAGCAGGCAGCAAAGGTAAATAAGGATTGCATTTTGTACCTGCAACCAGAATGGAGCGTAAGGGATAAAGTTACTCCTCTTATCGTAGAATACGTTATGCAGAACCCAAAATGGAGGGTGTCTTTACAAACGCATAAATACTTGAATATTCCTTAGATAATTACCCTATCTGCCACCATTTGCCTGCAGATCAAGAATGCACTCCGCATCTAATGGCGGAATCTCTACAAAACCCTTAGCGGTATTTTTTTGTAACATGGCAAGTATGCTTTTTCCATCTAAGGAACAGCTGCTTTGTACTTTAGACCTAGAGACCAGGGTAGCCGATTTATTGCCATTGCTAGGTCTAAACTGTAGTTCAGCACGCATAAGGCAACCCTCTACATTACAGTGGTTTGGTGCCTCTGTGTCTTCATGCGGGTTCACAGGAATTGTGCCGATATTGACCAAACCGAACAAGTGTCCGAATTCATGGTTCAATGTAGCCAGTTCCACATCTGAATTGGATATCAATGAACTAATTCCGGCAAGTCGGCGTACCGTACTTTCATAAATAACCATTGAAGTATTGCGATAAACGGCCCCTAGTGTAAAAAGGCCCTCTTCTTCATCGTCCTCGTCTGACGGAGCGTCCGAGAAAAAGATATAAATGGC
>CALIJE010000068.1 GCA_938017825.1 uncultured Flavobacteriaceae bacterium | reverse complement strand
GGAATGTCAACCGTTGCAAGTTATATCGAATCAGGGAGGTACAAGAAGGTCCTCTTGATAGGAGCGGATAAAATGTCCTCAATTCTTGACTATACCGATCGTACTACATGTATCATTTTTGGAGATGGGGCAGGGGCAGCACTGTTTGAACCGAGTACGGAAGGCCTCGGTTTACAAGACGAATATCTAAGATCAGACGGTAATGGACGAAAATTTCTCGGCATGCCAGCTGGGGGGTCCATATTACCTGCTTCTATCGAAACAGTTGAAGCACGTCAGCATTACATTTTTCAGGATGGCCGATCGGTTTTTAAATTTGCGGTTTCAAATATGGCCGATGTGGCAGAAAAAATAATGCAGCGTAACGACCTTGCAGACACCGATGTTTCTTACTTGGTGCCGCACCAAGCCAATAAGCGAATTATAGATGCCACGGCGAACCGTATGGGCATCAGCGATGATAAGGTGTTGATGAACATACAACGCTATGGCAATACCACCTCAGCGACGCTTCCCCTATTGCTGCACGACTATGAGGACCAATTAAGAAAAGGAGATAATTTGATATTCGCTGCGTTTGGTGGCGGATTCACTTGGGGCGCTATCTATTTGAAGTGGGCCTATAACTAAATTGATTATTTAACAACGATTATATGGATATCAAGGAAATTCAAAACCTCATTAAGTTCGTGGCAAAGTCTGGTGCTACCGAGGTAAAATTGGAGATGGACGATGTAAAAATCACCATCAGAACAGGAGCTCTAGGAAGCGGGCAAGAGACAACTATTGTGCAACAGATACCAGTTGCTCAGGCAGCTGCTCCGGCACCGGTAACAGTTCAGGCCGAAGCACCGGCCGCTCCGCCGAAGGAAGCCGATAAAGGCGAGGACGATTCAAAGTACATTACCATTAAGTCGCCAATTATAGGCACCTTTTATAGAAAGCCATCTCCTGACAAGCCTTCATTTGTCGAAGTTGGGGACACCATTGGTCAAGGCGATGTACTATGCGTCATTGAGGCGATGAAATTGTTCAATGATATTGAATCTGAAGTCTCGGGTAAAATCGTTAAGATTCTTGTTGATGATTCTTCCCCAGTAGAATTTGACCAACCGTTATTTTTAGTAGATCCGTCATAAGTTAAATCCCAAGTTGCAAAAAACAAACTCCACAGAAAAACAGGAGATTGATGCTTGAAATTTGAAATTTGGTACTATCATGTTCAAAAAAATATTAATTGCAAATAGAGGCGAAATTGCACTACGTGTCATACGAACCTGCAAAGAGATGGGCATTAAGACTGTTGCAGTCTATTCAAAAGCCGATGAAGAGAGTTTACATGTGCGGTTTGCCGATGAAGCAGTATGTATTGGGCCGGCCCCGAGCAGTGAGTCGTATCTAAAGATTCCAAATATTTTGGCCGCGGCCGAAATCACAAATGCCGATGCTATACATCCGGGATATGGATTTCTCTCTGAAAATTCCAATTTTTCAAAAATTTGTGCCGAACACGATATTAAGTTTATCGGGGCTTCAGGAGAACAAATTGATCGTATGGGCGATAAGGCCACTGCAAAAGCAACAATGAAAGATGCCGGAGTTCCTTGTGTGCCCGGATCTGATGGCTTGTTGAAAGATGTTGCGGACGCTAAACAAACGGCCAAAAAAATGGGTTATCCGGTGATGATAAAAGCTACCGCTGGTGGCGGTGGAAAGGGAATGCGAGCCGTTTGGAAAGAAGAGGAAATGGAAGAACTTTTTGAAAGTGCTGTGCAAGAGGCGACGGCCGCCTTCGGCAACGGGGGTATGTATATGGAAAAGCTGATCGAGGAACCCCGTCATATTGAGATACAGATTGTTGGCGACCAATATGGCAAGGCATGTCATCTTTCAGAGCGCGATTGCTCGATACAGCGAAGACATCAAAAATTAACAGAAGAAACCCCATCACCTTTCATGACCGATAAACTGAGGGAAGATATGGGCAAGGCAGCGGTAAAGGCAGCCGAATACATAAAATATGAAGGGGCTGGGACCGTGGAGTTTTTGGTAGATAAGCACCGAAATTTCTACTTCATGGAGATGAATACGCGAATTCAAGTAGAGCATCCGATTACGGAACAAGTAATCGATTACGATTTGATTCGCGAACAGATTCTTGTCGCTGGCGGTGTTCCAATTTCGGGTAAAAACTACATTCCGAAATTGCACTCAATTGAATGCCGAATCAATGCAGAGGATCCCTACAATAATTTTAGACCCTCACCAGGAAAAATCACAACCTTGCATACCCCGGGGGGCCATGGTATACGAATGGACACCCATGTCTACAGTGGGTACTCAATTCCGCCGAACTATGACTCTATGATCGCAAAATTGATCACCACTGCCCAAACCAGGGAAGAAGCCATAAACAAAATGAAACGCGCGTTAGACGAGTTCATCATTGAAGGGATAAAAACAACAATACCCTTTCACAGACAATTGATGGATCATCCCGATTACCTTGCTGGGAATTACACTACGAAGTTTATGGAAGACTTTGAAATGCAACCACAGGAAAATTAAGGATTTTGAGCCCCGAGAAATCAGGGCTTTTTTTTGACCCCTTTTTTCAGTGATGTATTTTCACGGCTTACAAGGCATTTCGTTTTCAATAGGCATGCTATTTTTACACAGAATTTCAATCCCTAGTGTGGCGAGTACAATTTTCGATAAATAAAACAGTTAAGAAACAAAACAATAAACCAACTAAATGCTTCGGAAAACCATATCCTATTTTTGTCTTCTGGCCTGTTTGTCTTTATGTACAGGTTGTTTTGATATTCTAGAAGAAATCAACCTTAACCAAGACGGCAGTGGAACGATGCTCGTTACCCTGAACATGAGCAAGAGCAAGACAAAATTGGCATCTATAATGTTGTTGGATAGCATTAATGGCTATAAGGTGCCTTCGAAAGATGATATGAATGAAGCCATGAAAGATGTCGTTGCACATCTTCAAAAGACAGAAGGCATTACAAACATTAAAAAGACCAAAGACTTCGACAATTACATTTTCACTATTGCCTGCGACTTTACGAAAGTTGAGAATATCAATGATATTTTTAAAGAGCTGATTCGAAAACAAAATAAAAATGGAGGCACACAGTTTACCACCAAAAATTTCTCGTTCAATTCTGGGACAAAGACCTTTCAGCGCGATTTTACCTATGACCCAAGTATTAAAAAGTCTTTTGCTCGAATGAACAAAGAAGACCAAGAGATATTCGACGAGACCAATTATACCTGTATCTATCGTTTCGATGAATCGGTAAAAAGTGTTTCGAATAAAAATGCCAAAATCTCCCCCAACAAAAAGGCTGTAATGCTGCGTATTGACGCAATGTCATTTATCTCGGGAGAGAAAACCGTGCAAAACAAAATTCAATTGACCCAATAAATAACCCATTAAACCATGAAAAAATTCATTCTTTCCATTGTAGCCCTCAGTCTGGCTTTTGCCGTTTCGGCTCAAGACCTAATTTCTAAAATTCCTGCCGATGCTTCTGCCGTTGTCGCCATTAAGGGGAAAAGGGTCACCGATTTGGTATCCATAAAAGATTTTTCCGATTCTCGCTTGGGTCAAATGCTCGGGGAACAGTTGAATAAGGAATCTAAAGGAAAAGTCACGGATTTATTGAGTTCTGGCTTCGACTTTAACAGAAACTTCTACTACTTTTTAGATGTTAAGGAGGGGGTGTTCACGAACTGTTTTCTTGTTCCGTTGAGCAACGCACAGAATTTTATGAATCTCCTTGGCGAAAATGATATGAACAAGATGGTCACTGAAAATGGGCATTCGTACATTCAGGACGAATTTGATGGTACCGTAACACTTTGGACAGATGATACCTTAATTCTGATGCTTTCCAAAGACGAGTCGATTACTGATGACTATGGTTACTACGATGATTTTTACAATACGCCTAGCGAAATAGTAATCGAAGAGGCGGAAATTGCAAATGATATTGAGTCGGTTGATCCTGTTGTAGAAGAAGAAGTTGAGATGGTTGAGGAAGAAGTAGAAGAGACAGTGGTCGAGGCCGATGCCCAAGAGGAATCATATGACGATTATTTGGCAAGACTAGATGCGGAGCGCAAGGCGAATCGCGAAAAGCGAGATGCTGAGCGCGCAGTAAAACGCAAAGAACTTGCGGTCTCTACCCTGGCCAAAGCCAAAGAAATTTTGAAGGGAAATTATACACAAGGCTCAATATTGCGAAATGCTGACTATCTGAAGAGTATTGGAAAAGGTAACGAAGAGGCAAGTGCTTGGATCGGGGATTTTGGGCAGATTTATTTACAAGCGATTCCCGAATTGGGATTTGTTTCAGAAATGAACCCGTATAACTTCTTAAACATTGAAAAAATGTATGGTGGAATGACCATGGTCGCCAAACTAGATTTTGAGGAGGATAAAGTAGCCTTGCGCACACAGTATACAGTAGATGAACAAATGGCCAAGTGGTACGAACAAATGTACAATGGCAAATTTAATGCGCAATTCGCCAACTATTTAAACGAAGATCGGCTATTGGGATATTGGTCTTTGAATATGAGCGTTGAAGGTATGCTCAATGCCTATCCCGGTTTGATTGAGAGCCTTTTCGACACGAAGGAGGATAATATGTATAGTGATGGTGTTTCTTTGGCAACTAGCTTGTTTTCAATACTTATTGACGAAGAAGGGGCCGCAGAAATTCTTAGAGGGGATGCGCTTTTAGCCTTGACCGATCTTTCTGAAAGAACTGTAACCTATACCGATTATGAATACGATGAGGAATTTAATCGTAAGGAAGTTGAAAAGACGAAAACCGAAACTGTTCCCGATTTTCTGTTTATGTTTACTTCACAACAGAAACAACTATTTACCAAATTGATCCGAATGGGGTTAAGGGAAGGAGAACTTGAGGCAACAAACGGAATCTATAAGATTAAGAGCGCTGGTCAGTCTGCACCCTTCGATATTTATCTTTTCTATAAAGACAATATGTTCCTCATGGGAAGTTCTAAAAGAGATATGACCGCCATTGCCTCTGGAACGTTCCGTTCAAAGCTTTCTGGCGACCACAAGCGACATATGAAGAAAAACGTAACCAGTATGTATGTAAACGGCAAGAAAATCATTGCCCAAGTGCCCGTTGAGTCTTTTCCGCGCGAGTTGAGAGATAAAATAGCATTCTTGACCAAGAATACAGAAGACGTCTCGTTCAACTTTGGAAAGATGAAAGGCAATACCATGAAGGGAGAGATGATTTGGAATACCGCTACCAGTGGGCACCGTAACAGCTTTGATTACTTTTTGAATATGATCGAAGAATTAGTTGCTGACGCACGTTAGAAAAACCTATGAAAAGGTTCACCAAAGTATTTTTGGTTCTCGTCTTGATCTCGGCTTTTGGCTATTGGGGATACAAGCAACTACGAAAATCTTCCTCGTTGTTAGGTAAGATTCATATTAATGCTGATAGCGTATTAAAAATAGGGGTTCATGAGATTAAGGAAACCCTTGTCCTAGATGTTTTAACTTCACCTGGGTATTACTTGGATAAGGTACGTTTAAAAGACTCCGACAAGCCCGAAAAACTAGAACCGGGGGTAGATCTGTTGCCTTTTAACCTTGTATTCTTTACGCTTCCCGAAGTTGAGAATACCCTTTTCGGAACCTTCTTAATTACTGATTCTGCAGATTTTGAGTTATATGTAAAACAAGAACTCGACAAAGAAGAGGCGAAAATCGATGAGGTAGCCAATAGTGACATCCGTTTGGCCAGGGTTCATAAATCGAAAATGGCACTTGCCTGGAATTCTAAAAAGCTTGTCGTAGCCTTTTCTGATGATTTGGGCGGTAAAACGCTTCAGAAGGCATTTGAAGATATTCTTAAGGATGACGCTACCCTTCAAGACAAAGACCATCCATTGATTGAGGCCATTGCCAGGAATAATGACCACGTGGTCTATATAAAGGGTGAAAGCAACGTTTGTATCAATTTTGAAGATGAAAAGGCTCTGGTAACGGGTGATATATATACTGAGACTCCTCAAAGATTTCAGCAAGAAATTTCAATGGCAGAATTGAAGAGCACATCATTGCTGCTATATTTGGATACGAATTTCGAAAATCCGATGAACAAGACCGACGTGCAGAAAGTTTTTTCGGAACTTTCCTTTTTTACCAAAAACAACCTCAATGCTGCTGAAATCTTAAATCGAACCAATGGGTTTTTCAGCCTAGAAATTGATGGTAATACGACCCAGCTCGATACGGTGATCACCTATGAATATGACGACAATTTTGAGAAGGTTGCGAAGTATACGACCCGATCAAAAAAGGTTCCAAGAATGCACCTAAATATTGGGACGGAAAATGAAAGTTTAAAAGCGTATTTGATATCTCAAAACGCGGTAAATGCGAACGGTGTTTTTGAGCTATTCCCCTTGTATCGATTACATGTTAAAGACGGTTCCATGCACACCACCTTTGATACGTACGCCGGCCGACTACCAACTCAAGAAAAAATCAAAAATAGCTTTTTTGGCTGCTATGTTGATTTTACGAAACTGAGGCAAGATATTGCGCTTCCTTTAGCTGACAAGTACTTCGAAAATATAAGCGAATTACAGGTATTCGCATCTCAAAAAGAGGGCAATCGTATTGCCATAAAAGGCCAACTTTCGGCAGGGGATTCAGACATTAACATTCTATCTCAATTAAGTCCCCAAAAACAACAAGATTCGCTACAATAGAACCCTTTGTTATACAAAATGGGCAGATATTTACCGACCAAGTAGTTTGTTTTAATCCTTCCAGAGCCCGTAAAGCCATTGCTATGGTAGAAATATGCGTTTGATGAACAAACCGATTGGTCGAAACCCAATTTTTAGGAGTTTAGCTTGCCATGAATGAACAGACCCCACTATAGTTCGTATTTTAGTGAGATGAATCACAGTTATTGGGAATATAAAACGTGGCTTTCAAATGTTGATTATACAATTGTGGGCAGTGGTATAGTGGGCCTGAATGCCGCAATGTGTTTAGCAACAAAATTTCCGAAGGCGAAAGTGCTTGTTTTAGAGCGGGGAATCTTACCACAAGGGGCGAGTACAAAGAATGCTGGTTTTGCATGTTTCGGAAGCATTTCGGAAGTCTTATCAGATTTAGAAGACCATTCTGAACAAGAGGTTTTCGACCTGGTTAAAAGACGGTATAATGGAATTGGATTATTGCGAAAAAACCTAGGGGATAATGTGCTGGATTATAAGCTTTTTGGGGGCCATGAATTGTTCCTGAATAGCCAACAAGAATTGTATGATTCGTGCCATGAAAAAATGCAGGAAATCAATGAACTCTTGAACCCGATTTTTAAGGGAAATGCGTTTTGCCAAAAACCGAATGATTTTTGTTTCAAGGGGATAAACGATCACTTCATCACCAATATTTTTGAGGGCCAATTAGACACGGGTAAAATGATGGCCTCACTCCTTGAGGAAGTTCAGAAAAAGGGAGTGCGAATTTTGAATGCTGTATCGGTAGAGGATTTTGAGGACAAGGCGGGTGACGTACTGGTTAAGACTAAACAATTTGAATTTAGAACCAAAAAGCTATTGATTGCCACCAATGGTTTTGCCAAAGATTTAGTAGGTGAAGCGGTACAACCGGCAAGAGCACAGGTGTTGGTTACCAAGCCCATTGAAAATTTGAAGATTAAGGGAACTTTTCATTTTGAGGAAGGGTATTATTATTTTAGGGACGTCGACAATCGTATTTTGTTCGGAGGCGGCAGAAACCTTGATTTTGATGCCGAGGAAACCTCCAAGTTCGGGCAAACCGCGCTGGTTCAGAACGAATTAAAAAGACTGCTTAAAGAGGTAATACTGCCGGATACAATTGTTGAAATTGAGAGAAGTTGGAGCGGTATAATGGGTGTAGGAAACAAAAAAAGGCCTATAGTAAAACAGCTTTCTAATAATGTGTATTGTGGAGTAAGACTCGGGGGAATGGGCATTGCCATAGGTAGTGCGGTCGGGTCTGAACTGGCCGAATTGCTCTAGAATGAGAATGAAAGGGAAACAACAACTATTGGATTTTTGTCATGCCTTCGTAAATGAACGCATGGCACGGATATCACAACAAATTGCCGAGGTTCGAACATCCCTTACATCAGAGACCAAAAGCAGCGCTGGAGACAAACATGAAACGGGCAGGGCAATGCTACAGTTAGAACTAGAAAAATTAGGGCAACAACTGGCTGAAGCCGAGAAAATGCATCGAACACTTTCAAAAGTGCCCTTAAAACAACATAGTGTTAGGGTAGGTCTAGGGACTTGGGTAAAAACCTCCAATGCCCAATATTTCGTGGCCATTTCGGCAGGCGAGCATAAAGACGGCACTTACTGTATTTCTGCAGCAACACCAATAGGCCGACTGCTAATGGGCAAGTCATTGGGAGATACGATCAATTTTAATAGCCAAAGCATTTCTATCATTGAAATAGCCTAGACAATTGTACACTAGTCAACTTCAGGTTTTTTGCGATTCACTTTCTTTAAAGTGGCTTTCTTTTTGTTTTGCAACCGTTTTTCAACAGCGGCACGAGAGGGTTTGGTCTTTTTGCGCGGCTTATCAACCTTTAGGGCACCATCTATGATGTCTAAAAAGCGCTTGATTGACAGCGCCTTGTTTTTGTGTTGACTACGACTTTCATCACATTGCAGTAACAACATGCCCTCTTTGGTGAGTTTTGAGGACAATTTTTCGGAAATACGTCTCTTTTCAATTTCTGACAAGGAGTTTGAATTGAGAACATCAAAAGACAGCTCTATTTTTGTAGCAACCTTGTTTACGTGCTGACCCCCAGGCCCGCTGCTACGCACTGCCTTAAAATTTAGCTCGTGTATGATGCCCTGTCTGTCCAAGAATTATCGATTTGTACTAAAAGTACATAAAAGAAAAAGCTTTGTGGAAGATTCGAAAGGTACTTGGCCGGTAATTAAACACCAGACATGCGTTTGTTAATGAGTTCAATAGAAATATTGAGAAATAATTCCTTGCCTTCCTCGATGGCCTTATTGTGGTGAAAGTAAATGTTCTGCCCCTCGTATATGCCTTCTATAAGATAATAACCGCCCATATGAAAAGAACCGGTAACGCTAACTTCGAGCCCTGATTTCCCAGAAATTCTGAACTCATGGGCATAGACGATAATACGTCTTTTGGTATCGGCATAAGACTTTACAATGTTGATGGGAATTTTGTTGGCTTCTCCGAATAAGGAAGCAATATAGATATCTTGTGGTCGCTGATATAAATTTTTTGGACTGTCTTTAGCGATTATTCTTTTATCTCGTAATACAATTACTCGATCTGCAAACGGCAGCATATCGTTGTGGTCGTGAGTTGCCGTAAGTACGGTTACTCCCTTTTTTCTAAGGTATTTGAATAGATTTCTTCGAAGTGCGTTTTTGCGAAAATTATCAATATGGCTGAAAGGTTCATCAAGCAACAAAATATCAGGGGCTTGGGCCAATACTCGTGCAAGGGCGACCCTTTGTTGTTGTCCTCCGCTTAGAAATTTTACCTTGGTTTTGGCAAAATCGTTCATTTCTATCATTTCGAGTAGCTCAAAGGTCCGTTCTTCCTTTTCCTGAGGGTCAAAAGATGAAAGATATTTCGATACGTTTTCAGCCACTGTGGTATAGGGCATCAGATCAAAATCTTGAGAGAGATATTTCATATAGGATTCCCCCGGCACAAGATTGTACAAAGGTCCCAATACCTGTTTTTCTCCCCAATACACTTCGCCGACCTGAATATTGAGCAAGCCATAAATAAGTTTTAGCAGCGTACTTTTGCCACAACCGCTTTCGCCTATAATCGCAACATGTTCGCCTTGTTTAATTTTTAGATTGATGTCCTCAAGCACAGGAACATCGTCATAGGCGAAGGAAACATGATCAACGTGAAGCATGGCGGTTTTTGGCAGTGTTTAGTGGTAAGAAAAAATCCGTTTCAAATAAGAAACGGATTTATATCAAAAATATTGATGATCATTCCTTAAATTCTTTCAGAACGGCCTGATTGGGAAGTTTGTCATAACCCATATTATATAGTGTAAAACCGAATATGTCGGCATATTGTTCAATGGTTTTACTTACCGGGGTCCCGGCGCCATGACCGGCATTGGTCTCGATACGTATTAAAGTAGGGTTTTTGCCAGTTTGTTTCTCTTGGAGTTCGGCAGCAAACTTAAAACTGTGTGCAGGTACCACACGGTCATCGTGATCGCCAGTGGTAACTAAAGTAGCAGGGTACGCCACACCTTCTTTTACATTGTGTACAGGAGAGTACCCTTTTAAATACTCGAACATTTCTTTGTTGTCTTCAGCTGTTCCGTAATCATAGGCCCATCCAGCTCCTGCTGTGAACGTATGGTAACGCAGCATATCCATAACCCCTACTGCCGGGAGTGCGACCTTCATTAAATCAGGACGCTGCGTCATGGCAGCTCCGACGAGTAGGCCACCATTACTCCCGCCTCTAACAGCGAGGTATTCCGATGCAGTATAATTTTCTGCGATCAGATATTCCGCAGCTGCTATAAAATCATCGAAGACATTTTGTTTCTGCATCTTGGTCCCTGCATCGTGCCATTTCTTTCCATACTCCCCGCCTCCCCGTAGATTAGGAACCGCATATATGCCACCCTGCTCCATCCAAATGGCATTTGTAATGCTAAAAGATGGGGTTAGACTAATATTGAAACCACCATACCCATAAAGGATTGTGGGATTCTTTCCATTGCGTTCCAAACCTTTTTTGTGCGTAATGATCATAGGTATTTTGGTGCCGTCTTTTGAGGTATAAAAAACTTGGGAGCTTTCATACTGTTCTGGATCAAAATCAATATCGGGCTTCCAATATTGTGCATATTCTCCTGTTTCTACATTGTACTTATAGGTTGATCGAGGGGTCTTGTAATTGGTGAAGGAAAAATAAAGTTCTTTTTCTTCTTTCTTTCCACCAAACCCTCCTGCACTACCCACACCGGGTAATTTGACCTCACGTACCAATTTTCCATCAGCATCGTACTGCAGTACTTTGGAAATCGCATCGACCATATACTCAGCAAAAAAATAACCGCCGCCAGAATTAGGCGTAAGTACATTTTCGGTTTCAGGAATAAAGTCGACCCATTTATCAGGTGTGGGTTGTTCGGCATCAACAGTCACGATTTTGGTGTTTGGCGCGTTTCGATTGGTTACCAAATACAACTTGCTGCCGATGTTGTCAATTATATACGTATCTGATTCCGTGTCTTCCAAAATCGGAACCATGAGTCCGTTCGGGTCTTCCAAATCTTGAATAAATAGTTTATTCCCTGAGGTTGAATTTCGAGCCGACAAGATAAGATAGCGCTGATCCTCGGTTAAGCGTACTCCAGAATAACGATGTTTTTCACCAGGTCGATTCCCATATATGATCTGATCAGCGCTCTGTTCGGTTCCCAATTTATGAAAGTATACCTTGTGCTGATCTGTTTTGGCCGATAGCTCGCTTCCTTCAGGCTTGTCATAGCTAGAATAGTAAAAGCCCTCATTGCCTTTCCATGACAGGCCACTAAATTTCAGATCTACCAGAGTATCTTCCACAATCTCTTTGGTCTCGGCATTCATTACGATGGCCTTTCTCCAATCGCTTCCTCCTTCTGAAATCATGTACGCAAGCAGTGAGCCATCTTTTGAAAAACTCAAGCCGGCCAAGGAGGTGGTACCATCTTTTGAAAAAGTGTTCGGATCTAAGAATACTTCGGGTTCCCCACCTTCTTTTTGACGGTAGACGACAAATTGGTCTTGAAGTCCGTTGTTCTTTCTAAAATAGGTGTAGTTTCCTTCTTTTCGGGGTGAAGTAAGTTTTTCGTAGTTCCATAGTTTCTCCAACCTGTTCTTAAGATCTTCACGAAATGGGATTTGTTCTAAATATCCGAAAGTAACTTTATTCTGTTCGGCAACCCAGGCTCCGGTTTCATCGCTACGATCATCCTCTAACCAACGATAAGGGTCTTTGACCGCTGTGCCAAAATGGGTATATACGGTGTCTACTTTTTCGGTAACAGGATAATTCACGGAAATCAGATCAGTTTTGGGTTCTGATTTACAAGCACATAGTACGATTGCAAATACAAAAACGGAAAGTACTTTTTTCATGGTTTTTAAGATTGATGAACCATAAAAATAGCCAAAAGAGTGAAAATTACCTACGCCAACTGTTTTGAAATCAAATATTCGGCAATCTGCACTGCATTAGTGGCCGCACCTTTTCTAAGGTTATCGGATACAATCCACATATTTAAGGTATTTGGCTGCGTTTCGTCGCGACGAATTCGCCCAACGAACACTTCGTCCTTATTGTGCGCATATATCGGCATAGGGTAGGTATTCGTATCGGGATTGTCCTGTACGGTGACCCCGTCGGTGTCGTTTAGAATTTGACGTACTTCATTGATCGTAAAATCGTTTTCGAACTCAACATTTACCGCCTCAGAATGTCCGCCAGCCGTCGGTATTCGGACGGCCGTTGCCGATACCGAAAAAGTACGGTCATTTAGAATTTTTTGGGGCTCCCGTGCCAATTTCATTTCTTCTTTGGTATACCCATTTTCCATAAAAACATCACAGTGGGGCAATGCGTTTCTACCGATGGGATAGGGGTAGGCCATCTCGCCCTTTATTCCGGCGATTTCATTCTCTAATTGGCGTACTGCTTTGACGCCAGTTCCAGATACCGATTGGTATGTAGATACCACTACACGACGCATTTTGTACTTTTTATGAAGGGGTGCAAGTGCCATTACCATTTGGATCGTGGAACAATTAGGGTTTGCTATAATCTTGTCAGACGCAACAAGTTCGTGCGCGTTGATTTCAGGAACGATCAATTTCTTCCCTGGGTCCATTCGCCAAGCGGAAGAGTTATCGATTACCGTAGTGCCAACTTCGGCAAATTTTGGTGCCCACTCTAAAGAGGTATCACCGCCAGCAGAA
The DNA here is from genome assembly GCA_938017825.1 of uncultured Flavobacteriaceae bacterium. Taxonomy (GTDB): domain Bacteria; phylum Bacteroidota; class Bacteroidia; order Flavobacteriales; family Flavobacteriaceae; genus Pelagihabitans. The sequence continues at coordinate 17,762 of CALIJE010000068.1, read as the reverse complement.
AAGATAGCGATGTCTGGTTTTGCAGCTACAGCATCTGCCATACTTATAATGCTATAATCTTGATTTTTGTATCGAAGTGTTTTTCCAACAGAACGTTCTGAGGCCACTAGAAACAATTCCGTAATTGGAAAATTGCGTTCCGCCAGTACTTTCAACATTACTTCACCGACCATTCCGGTGGCTCCTACAACAGCTACTTTCATTTGCCTTTTTAATTAGGGGATAAAATTAGGGCAACTAATCTAGCTGCACAAGGGAAATGATCTAATTCAAACAAATACAACAATTTGTTACAATTACAACATCTTGTACATTTCACTTTTTGGACAAAAAAATAACCCCCACCATATGGTAGGGGCTTAAATCGTGTAGCGGTGTCCTTTTTAAAGGAAGGGCTATTACTTTCTTAAAGAATCACGAATCTCAGCAAGCAATTCTTCTGCAGTTGGTCCTGCAGGAGCTTCTTCTTCTGGAGCTTTCGTTTTGTTGTAAGCCTTGACGATAAGGAACATCACAAAACCTACTATCAATAAGTTGATAATCGTGTTAATCCAAGCACCATATCGAATGGCATTTTCGGCGACATAGCCTTCTGTACCTTCCGTCCCTACTGCCGGCGAAAGCACATGCCTTAGGTTGGCAAAGTCCATTCCTCCAGTAAATTGCCCAACAAAAGGCATAACAATGTCAGCAACGAAACCCGTAATAACGGCTCCAAGTGCAGTGGCCATAATAACCGCAACGGCAAAATCGATAACGTTGCCGGTCATAATAAAATCCTTAAATTCTTTTAACATAATGAGGGTGTTTTAATTGGTTAATTGAATAATGTACATGTTAAATGTAACGCAAAGTACTGAAAATAACGATTCATAACAAAATGTTAATACAATTTAATGTTCTAAGAACACACGGGTAACACGTTGTGAAATACCCGTTAACAACTCATAAGATATGGTGTTGGCACTTGACGCAAAATTCTCCGCACTAAATTCCTTTCCAAAAATGATGACCTCATCACCCTCCTTGCAATCAATATCTGTAATGTCCACCATAATCATATCCATACAAACATTGCCTATGATATACGCTTTTTTTCCATTTATACTTACATATGTTTGGCCATTTCCATATTGTCTTCCAATGCCGTCTGCATGGCCGAGCGGTAAGGTTGCGGTCATTCGGTAGCTATCAGAAGCAAAAGCCCTGTTATAGCCCACCGTTTCTCCTGGCTCTATTTTATGTATTTGTGAGATAACCGTTTTCAAGGTGGCCACAGGTTTCAGATGACGGTCAAATTCAGGGTCGTTACCATAACCATAAAGTCCAATACCACTTCTTACCATATCGTATTGGGCAGTAGAATAATTCAATATACCCGAGGTGTTCAATAAATGCCTAAAAGGCCGATAACCCAAAGTTTGATCGATTTTGATGGCGATGTTCTCAAAAGATTTAATTTGGCGCATTGTAAAATCTTTCTCATTAACATCTTCAGAGGCTGCCAAGTGCGAAAATATAGACGCCACTTTAATTTCAGTCCTACCCTTTAGTTCCTTAGCAATAAGGTCAACATCATTTTCCCAAAACCCCAACCGATTAAGACCTGTATTGAACTTAAGATGCAATGGATACTTGGTTTGCCCATGTCTTTTAGCGGTATTCAAGAATTTTCGCAATACCATTGCCGAATAGATACTAGGTTCAAGACAATGCTGAATAAGTTCATCAAAGTGAAGCGGCAAAGGGTGCAACACCAGAATCGGCTTATGAATTCCTGCCTTGCGAAGTGCAATGCCCTCTTTACTATAGGCGACTGCAAAATAGTCAACACCCAAGGCCTGCATTTTTAAAGCAATTCGTTGTGCATCACTGCCATAGGCAAAGGCTTTTACCACTGCCAAAAATTTAGTGTCCGTATGTAAATGCTGTCGTAGAAATTGGTAGTTATATTCGAGAGCGGCTAGGTCGATTTGAAGTACCGTTTCTTCTGCCTTAGCCATTGGATTTTCTGGTATTAGGGGTTACTTCCTCGATATCAACAGGCAATTTTCGCACTTTTTCCTTTAGCATTGCCTTGTAAAAGGCAGCTCTGCTTAGTGGTTCATATTCTCCGGTCTCTCCAAGAAAAACAAGATTGTCATCATTGGCCGTGCGAAAGCTGTAATGGGCCAAATTACCTGTACGCGTACAAATGGCATGAACTTTTGTTACGTATTCGGCGGTAGCCATCAGTGCCGGCATAGGACCAAAGGGGTTGCCCTTGAAATCCATATCAAGACCTGCAACCACCACACGAACTCCTTTATTGGCCAGATCGTTGCAAACAGTTACGATTTCATTGTCAAAGAACTGTGCTTCGTCAATGCCGACTACATCACAGGTATCCCCAAGTATGCGAATATTCGCCGCAGCCGGTACCGGCGTAGATCGTATTTCGTTTGAATCATGGGATACGACCATATCTTCGTCGTACCGGGTATCTACCATAGGTTTAAAGATTTCCACCTTCTGTTTAGCAAATTGGGCGCGTTTTAAACGTCGTATCAATTCCTCGGTCTTACCAGAAAACATAGAACCACAAATGACTTCGATCCAGCCGAATTGTTCTTTGTGATTAACGGTATTTTCGAGAAACATTTTGTAATTTTAGAGACTGCTTAGACGAAAGTAAGGTCTTTTTTCGTTCTTATTTTAGCGAAGTATAAAATTAGCAAAAAAGGCACAGCTTTTGCAATGAACTTGCTAAGAGCTACAATTAAATTTACCCTAATGAAAAAGAAACTCAAGGAAGAACTTCGAAAGTTGTGTACAGATATTATTGTGCATAGCGATAAAGACAGTATTTCTGAACAATATGAATCGGCCAAGGTGTTGTTCGAAAAATTGGCGGTGCTAAAATTCATTGAGGAAAAACTCAGCGATATTGAAATAGACGTTTCTAAAAACGTAATTGCCGAGCGTTTTGAGAAGATGGCAAACGCCGTGTTGAATGAAAATACGGCCGTGCCCGAAAGCAATCCCCATCAAGAAGATATAATGACTCCGGGAATAGATACCATCAAGGATATGGTATCCGAGATGCCGAGCGAACCCCCGGTTGATAATGTACTCGAGGAATTCTTGGGCACACCGAATTATTTGAAGAATGACAAGGAGCTCTTCATGCCTTCTAAAGAAAACGAAACAAAAAATGAAGCCAACCCTAAATCGTTGAACGACAAATTAAGTTCAAAGGAAATTAAGGTCGACTTGAACAACCGCCTTGCCTTTGTAAAGCATCTATTTGGCGGCAACACAGAAAACTACAATCAAGTACTTGCCCAACTGAAAACCATTGATACACATGAGCGCTCGGTTTCATTTATAACCAATATGGTAAAGCCCGACCATAATAATTGGGAGGGAAAAGAGGAATATGAAGAACGATTTATGGAATTGATCGAACGAAAGTTTACCTGAACTGAATTTTAGAAATTAGAATGCCCTTTGTCTAATTTGGCAAAGGGCATTTTTTTATGCTCAATTTTGTCAGCAATCGTTACCTTGTCGTCTATTAGAAGTATGATCAATCTTATGAAGATTCAAAAAATCACATATTACTTGGCTACTGGTGTTTTGACGGCTATAATGATATACTCCGTGCAAATGTATTTGCGAAATCCGGAAATGATTGCCGATTATTTCGAAAGCGTGGATTATCCCAGGTATTTGGTGTATCCGTTGGCGATTGCCAAAATACTGGGATTGGTTGCGATTTGGGGGAATTTTTCCAAATGGCTTAAAGAATGGGCCTACGCCGGATTCTTTTTTGATGTTGTACTTGCTTTTACAGCTCATATGGTTGTTAAAGATGGAGGCGAAGCGTTTTCCATCATTGCACTAATAGCTTTAATAATTTCGTACTTTTTAGGAAAAACAGTCAGGCCTTAGACTCAATTTATGGGGAAGTTATTCTTAGTACCGACACCAATTGGCAATTTGGAGGATATGACCTTGCGTGCTATTCGCGTTTTAAAGGAGGTTGATACTATTCTGGCGGAAGACACCAGAACCAGCGGAAAGCTCTTACAGCATTTTGAAATTGACACGCCGATGCAAAGTCATCATATGCATAATGAGCATCGGTCGATCAATGCCTTGATTGCTCGCTTAAAGGCTGGGGAGATAATGGCGTTGATTTCAGATGCGGGTACTCCTGCTATTTCTGATCCAGGATTTCTGTTGACCCGAGCCTGTGTTGAAAACGATATTGAAGTTGATTGCCTACCAGGAGCGACGGCTTTTGTGCCTGCTTTGGTCAATAGTGGACTACCAAATGACAAATTCGTATTCGAAGGATTTTTACCAGTCAAGAAAGGAAGGCAAACTCGTCTCAAACAACTTTCTGAGGAGACACGTACGATGGTGTTTTACGAATCTCCACATAAGCTGTTGAAGACCTTAGGGAATGTTGTCGACTATTTTGGTGCCGACAGACTGGTCTCTGTTTCACGGGAAATCACCAAGATTTATGAGGAAACTATCCGAGGTACCGCAAAAGAGGTTTTGGGATACTATACTGAGCACCCTCCCAAAGGGGAAATAGTTATTGTCGTTGGTGGCAAAAAATAGCTTAATTTGAGTCCATGTACATTCCATGGATAATTACCCTCTTTACAGTTACGGCTGTTTATTTTTTAGATCGGTGGGAACATAAGCACATTAAGTCTCTTTTCGATTGGGTGCCCGCCATTCTATTGGCCTATGTCATTCCGGCTTTGATTTCTTATTTGATGGATGCCGATTTCTCGCAAGCCGCCATCCACGATTTTAGCAAGGACTATTTCATCCCTTTGGCAATTATAGCCGTAATGAGTAGCCTATCATTAGGCCAATTAAGGGCAATAGGTTGGAAGCCCATAGTTCTTTTTGTAGGAGGCTCTCTCTTTATAGCTATTTTTCCAATTCTCTTTGCCTTGGTATTTGCACAAACAGAGTTGGTTTCTGAAACTCTGGTAAATCAAGAATATTGGAAAGGTATACCGCCCATTGTGGGGAGTTGGATTGGCGGAAGCACCAGTCAATTAGTGCTGAAAGAGCTGGTAGATTGTCCGGAGAATATCTTTCTTACGATTTTGGTTATGGATAATATTCTGGTAAACATTTGGACGATTTTGATGTTTCAGACCATAAAAAAGAGTCGCTTTCTCAACCGTCACTTAAAAATAAGAGATGTTGCCATTCCTGAAAACATTCGGTTAGAAACCAAGAATCCTATGCCTTCATGGCTTTGCTCCCTGATACTCTTGGCTACCGTCCTTAGCTGTAATTATTTAATTGAAAGTTTTATTGGCAAAGTGGTCGTTTTGTCTATTTTGGGCTTGGCATTTAGCAACTTCATCACGAGATGGAACTTTAATTTCACCCTCAAAATAGGTGGTATTCTAATCATTGTGGTTATGGCCGTACTAGGCCTCAAATTGCAATTTGAGACCATAGACTTTAATATGTGGTTTCTAGGTTTTTTGATGGGTTGGCTTGTTGGGCACTTTATTTTTATGATGCTGATAGCAAAGGTTTTGAATATAAATATGGCGTGGGTTCCTATTGCCAGCATGGCCAATGTTGGCGGCATCGCTACTGCTCCGGCGGTAACTGCCGCTTATGAAAAGAAGTGGATGCCCCATGCAATTGTGTTGGCGATATTAAGTATGGCCACTGGTACTTTTTGGGGAATGTTGACGATATTCATATTTAGGACATTTCTTATTTCCGCCTAGAACCTAAAAGTGTCAAAATTGAAAGTATGCAAGAATTGCTAAAAAAAATTAGAGCTTGTGATGTCTGTAAAGCGCATTTGCCCTTAGGACCAAGACCAATCGTCGCGGCGCACGCAGAAGCCAAAGTCATTATAATTGGTCAAGCACCAGGAACAAAAGTGCATGAAACAGGAGTGCCTTGGGACGACCCCAGTGGAAGACAACTTCGTAAATGGCTAGGTGTTTCGGATGCGGTTTTTTACGATGAGACCAAAATCGCTCTGGTACCCATGGGATTTTGTTATCCTGGAAAGGGTAACGGCGGCGATTTGCCTCCGCGAGCAGAATGCGCGCCCTTGTGGCACGATCCATTATGGGATGGGATGCCCAACCTAGAACTGGTCATTTTAATTGGCACTTATGCACAGAAGTACTATCTCAAAAGGGAAATGGAAAAGAACCTTACTGAAACCGTAAAGGCGTATCGTAAGTATTTGCCAAAATATTTTCCTTTACCGCACCCCTCTCCTAGAAATCGGTTTTGGTTGAGCAAAAATCAATGGTTTGATAAAGAAGTGGTACGTGACTTACAAAAAATGGTCGACGAAATTTTATAGTTTTTTATTGATCTTTAGGTTTAGTAGCTACTCCCGCCATGCTTTCCTTTTTCCCAACCGTGTTTCCCGAGATATTGATCGCCACTCTCAACTGCACCTTCTTCAATGGAAGTGCCCATAGAGTCGTTCCAACGATTTAGATATCCAAATAATGAAATCACCCCAAGCATTTCTACAATTTCCCCTTCATCCCAATGTTCATACAAACGTGCTTTGATTTCGGCATCAACCCCGTTTGGCACTTGAGATGCTTGTAACGAAAAGTCTAAAGCGGCACGCTCAGCTTCAGAGAATGCAGGGTGCGTGCGATACTCCCAAATGTTATCCAACTGTTCCTGTTCTGCCCCGTAGCGCTCCGCTGCACGAATGGCATGGGCCTGACAATAGCGACATCCAGTAGCATTGCTACTTACCCAAGCAATCATACGTTTTAAGGCTGAGGCTACCCTACCTTCATTGGCCATAACAGCTTTGTTCAAATTAATAAACGCTTTCGAAATCGCGGGTCTATGCTGCATGGTCAATACCGAATTAGGACAAAATCCAAGGGTCTCATTAAAGAATTTTGCCAGCTCTGCCGTTTCAGGGCTATGGCTCGGATCAAGAGGTTTTACTAAAGGCATACGTTATGTTTTTTTGATTTGTATATTTTATTACACAAGAATCCTATTTTTAATAGGGACTGTTAGGATACTGCATTGTGCAGCGCTACATTCCATTAAATAAGACGGCTTATAATATTGTACTTTTGAGGCTAACGAAGAAACGAAAATTTATGGGAGCATCAAATCATATCACTACGAAATGGCTAGGAAACATGGCCTTTGAAAGTAATAATCCTTCTGGACATAATTTTAAAATCGATATTGCAAAGGAAGACGGAGGCGATAGCAGTGGAATGCGGCCTAAGGCCTTAATGCTTTCTTCCCTAGCAGGATGTTCAGGCCTGGACGTGGCTTCCTTGATGAAGAAGATGAAACTTGAAGTAGCAGAATTTACCATTGAAACGATCGCGAACCTAACCGATGAGCATCCAAAGTATTATGATACCGTGACCATTGAGTACCATTTTCATGGACAAAACCTAAATGAGGCCAAATTGCAAAGAGCGGTTGATTTATCTATAGAAAAGTATTGCGGTGTGATGGAAATGTTCAGGCGCTTTGCAGAACTCGAAATAAAAACCATTTTTCATCACAACTAAAAGAATGCAGTTTTTAACAACGCCCTCTGACCGATTTGAAAATCTACCCGATTTTGATTTTAAAGAAAATTATGTAAAGTTCGAAGAAATGCAAATGCATTATCTCGATGAAGGTTCAGGCGAGGTTGTTTTGGCGTTGCACGGAGAGCCTAGTTGGTGTTATCTGTACCGAAAATTTGTTCCTATTTTAAGTGAATATCGCTTTATAGCCCCAGATTTTTTTGGCTTTGGAAAGTCAGACAAACCTATACGGCCAAAAGATTACAGCTATGAATTTCATCTACAAAGTTTAAAACATTTTTGCAAAAAGCTCGAACTCCATGACATTACCCTAGTGGTTCAAGATTGGGGAGGCCTATTGGGGTTAGGGCTACTTGGTCAGCATCCTGAGTGGTTTAAAAGGGTTGTGATCATGAATACATTCTTGCCTGTCGGGAAGCCCTTGAAATTTCCCTTTAGAATTTGGCAGTGGTTTGCAAAATATCATCCATCTATTCCGGTCAGTGGAATTATCCAATATGCCAGTCATACCAAGATTTCGAAAGCCGTATTAAAGGCATATGACGCCCCTTTTCCAAATAGAAAATATAAAGCAGGGGCAGGCATTTTTCCTTCATTGGTTCCCGGAAATGAGAAAGATCCTGCTGTTAGGTATCTGAAAAAGGCAAGGGCAGTATTATCTAAATGGGATAAACCGGCCTTGGTCATGTTTTCCGATAAAGACAAAGTGTTAGGAGGCTTGGAAAAATTCTTTTACAAACTAATACCTACTGCGAACAAGCAACAAAGAATAATGATAAAAGACGCCGGCCATTTTTTACAGGAGGAGAAAGGGAAGGAGATTGCCGGCATTATCGACGCTTTTATTAAAGGAAAAATTGAGCTGCAATGAAACACTACTTATGCGTTGGATCATAAAACCTAAGCCGGAGCAGAATGAAATAGACCGATTGGCTGCAGAGCTACAAGTCGAAAAATTGATTGCACATTTGTTATTGCAAAGGGGAATCAACAACTACCAGGAAGCCAAGAAATTCTTTCGCCCTCAACTTACAGATTTACACGACCCCTTTTTGATGAAAGATATGGAGCCGGCCGTTGCACGAATCGCAACGGCGATTTCCAAGAACGAAAACATTCTTGTTTTTGGCGATTATGATGTTGACGGCACCACCTCGGTGGCTTTGGTATCTTCCTATTTGTTGAATTATTATCCCAATGTGGCAACTTATATACCCGATCGTTATGATGAAGGATATGGTATTTCCTATAAGGGAATCGATTTTGCGGAGGACAATGAATTCTCATTGATTATCGCTTTGGATTGTGGTGTAAAAGCGATTGAAAAGGTGGCCTATGCCAAAGAACGCGAAATTGATTTCATTATCTGTGATCACCACAGACCAGGAAAAAATCTACCAGAAGCAGTAGCAATCTTAGACCCGAAGCGAGCAGATTGCAACTACCCCTACGACGAGCTTTGTGGTTGTGGGGTCGGGTTCAAGTTGATTCAGGCATTGGCTTCCAAGAGAGGGGAAACGCTTGATGATCTGATTCCTTATCTTGATTTGGTGGCGACCGCCATAGGAGCAGATATCGTTCCCATGACAGGAGAAAATAGGGTCTTGGCCTATCATGGGCTTAAGGTAATCAATTCCGATCCTAGAATTGGATTTAAGGCCATCATCCAACAAATCAAAAAAACCGTTCTGACAATAACCGATGTGGTTTTCATTATCGCACCAAGAATCAATGCCGCAGGACGAATGAAACACGGTCAGCATGCCGTAAACTTGTTGACGGAAACCAATCTAGAGCAAGCACAAAAATTTGCTGCTGAAATTGAAAAGTTCAATTTAGACCGTAGAAGTTTGGATCAGCAAATTACCCAGGAAGCCCTTGCGCAGATACGGGAAAACAAGGAAGAAGAGGGCTTTACCTCGGTCGTATATAAAGATTCTTGGCATAAAGGCGTCATCGGAATTGTTGCCTCACGGCTCACAGAAACCTACTACAGACCAACCTTGGTATTTACCAAAAGCGGGCATCGGCTAGCGGCATCGGCGCGCTCGGTAAAGGGTTTTGACGTTTACAATGCACTGCAAGGTTGTGCTGACCATATTGAGCAGTTTGGTGGGCATAAATATGCAGCCGGGCTTACCCTCCTGGAAGACCAGTACGATACGTTTAAAAAACAATTTGAAAAGGTGGTTTCTGAGACCATAAACCCTGATTTGTTGACCCCGGAAATTGCGATTGATGCGCCTATAGAAATCAAAGATATTAATCCGAAACTAATGCGTATTCTAAAACAGTTCGCTCCTTTTGGACCAGGAAATATGACCCCGTTATTTATGGCAGAGCGATTACAAGATTCTGGTTATGCCAAGGGCGTAGGACAAGATGGGGCACACCTGAAGTTTGCGGTTACACAAAATGGGTATGGCCCTTTGGGAGGTATCGGATTTAATTTGGGGGATAAGCTTTCTATGATGATCAATCGTCAAGCGTTTGATGCGGTTTTTTCATTAGACGAAAATGAATGGCAAGGCAATGTTAGTTTGCAGCTGAAACTAAGAGACATTCGCTAATGGATCCGTATGCAGCACTGCGATTTCGGGAGTTCAACATTTTTTTGTTGGCACGGTTTGCCATGGTTTTTGCTTGGTCAATGCAGTTCATCGTTATCGAATGGCAGGTATACTCGATGACGAAAGACCCTTGGTCTTTAGGGATTATTGGATTAATGGAGGTGATCCCGGCGGTGTCGATGGCCCTATTTGCGGGGCATATTGTCGATCAAAAGGAAAAAAGGACCTTGTTGATCAAATGCATTTTGGGTTTTTCGGTAATCAGTATGGGGCTTTTTATTCTTAGCGAGCCTTCTTTATCAACAAAGTTCAGTTCCAACACTATTTTATACGCTATCTATTTTTTGGTTTTCCTCGGGGGTATTGTCAGGGCCTTTTTAGGACCGACCATTTTTTCATTGATTGCTTTGATTGTTCCAAAAAAGGTATATCCCAATGCCGCTACGTGGAGCAGTACCACCTGGCAAATGGCTTCGGTCTTAGGGCCTGCTTTGGCCGGTTTTTCAATAAGTTGGATGGGTGTTCATTGGTCGATGTGCCTCATTTTTGGCTTTTCAATAAGTGCACTGATATGTATTTTTAGAATTTCAAAGAAGCCAATTTTAAACCCGAAAATCGGAGAACCTGTATTTCAAAGCCTTCGAGAAGGCCTACAGTTTGTATTTAATTCAAAAGCTGTTTTCGGGGCCTTGACCTTAGACATGATTGCGGTATTATTTGGAGGGGCAGTTGCTTTACTGCCAGTCTTTGCACAAGATATATTACAGGTTGGTTCAGAAGGGTTCGGCATACTGAGGGCGGCACCTGCAGTTGGTGCGGCCATCACGATGATAAGCTCTACTCGCTTTCCAATACACAAATATGCGGGCAAAAAACTTTTATGGGCAGTGTTCGGTTTCGGAATTTGCATCATAGTTTTTGGACTCTCCACTTCATTTTGGTTATCTGTTTTCGCCCTTTTTGCAAGTGGTGCTTTAGATGGTATTTCTATGGTCATACGACAAACCATTTTACAACTCAAAACGCCAGACCATATGAGAGGCCGGGTGGCTTCAGTAAATTCTATTTTTGTTGGTTCTTCGAATGAGTTGGGCGCTTTTGAAAGTGGGGCCACGGCCAAACTTATGGGGACGGTGACTGCTGTTGTTTTTGGAGGCACGATGACCTTGATAACTGTCGGTATAACGGCCTTTGTTTCCCCTACTTTTAGGAAACTTGATTTACAGGAAGAGGTAGCGCACCATGAGAGGAGCTAGTATAGACTTTTTTTGAGGTACAGAGGTAGGGTATACGAAGCTTACGGTGTTTTAGACTTATTGTATAATCCAGCCAGTCAAAAAGTTCGGTTCAATGAAACATTTTCTTTTACTGCCCCTACTATGTTTTTTGTTCTCACTCACCACAAATGCACAGGAGGTAAGTGTTGAAAAATCAGTTTATGGCCTACAAACCGGATTTTGGGGCGTTTGGGCGTATAATGAAACTAAATTAGGCCAGAAATGGGCACTGCGCAGTGAAATAGGGTTATTTGACTATTTCGGTTTGGCAGAAGGCTTGCATTTTGAACCCATTTTGACACTTGAACCTAGGGTATATTTTAATCTTAATAAAAGACTGGCAACTGGGAAACGAATCGATGCCAATAGCGGAAGTTTTGTAGCGTTCAAAACAAGCCTGCGCCCTGATATTTTTACGATACCCGTTGAACGCTATCGAGAAGAAAGGAATCTAAGCGTATCCTTTGTGCCATTTATTGGCACGCGGAAGAATATTGGCGAAAAATTCAATTACGAAATAGGGTTTGGGTTAGGAGTAGAGTATTTTAGTAGAGAAGGATATGGAATTAGCCTTTTTGGGGCTGAAGATGATTCGGACCCAAAATTTTCTCCCGCTTTTAACCTTCACTTACGCATAGGATACAAATTATAATTAGGCTTCAAATTTTTTCAAAGACAAGTGATTCCCATCAAAAACTGCATAGGTATAGTACGAAATCCAGTCACCTAAATTCGTGTATTTTGATTTTTGGTTTAATTCAATTTCCAGAGGCAGATGGCGATGGCCAAAAACAAAGTGATCATAGTGTTGGGTTTTTAGCTTTCGTTGTGCGTATTGTGCAAGCCACTCATTCTCTTCTCCCAAAAATTTGGAGTCTTCATCTCCAGAAATCAGTTTATTTTTCACCGAAAAATATTGGGCCAGCCGTACCCCCCAATCTGGGTGCAGCCATCGATAAAACCATTTGGAAATGGGATTGGTAAAGACCTTCTTCATGCGTTTATAGCCTTTGTCATGAGGTCCCAGACCATCACCATGTCCTACAAAAAAGGATACCCCGTTAATATTGTATTGTTGTGGTTTGTGGTAAACGGGAATATTTAGCTCTTCCTCAAAGTAGCCGTTCATCCATAGGTCATGATTACCCACAAAATAGTATATGGGGATACCGGCATCCGAAAGCTCGGCAAGCTTTCCCAATGTTCTGGTAAAGCCTTTGGGAACAACGGTTTTGTATTCCATCCAAAAATCAAAGAGATCACCCAATAGAAAGATAGCACCGGCATCTTGTTTTACCGTATCTAACCAAGCAACAAACTTCTTCTCACGTGGGCGGCTTTCAGCCATAGTTGGGGCCCCCAAATGATTATCGCTTGCGAAATACGCCTTTTTGCCGGTCGGAAGTTCTATCTTGGTCATTACACATTAATTATCGTCTGCAAACCATTCTGCAAAGGAAGTATCTGTTTCCTGTAATTTTAGGGAATGTAGTTTTATATTTTCCGGAAGGCGCACCTTTATTTTATCCGCGAAGTCGATAACCATATTCTCACTAGTGGGTTGGTAATTGGCCAAGATAACCTTGTGGCCACGGCCGCTAAGTTCTTGAGCAAGTTCTATATGAGGGGTGTTCTTATTGAAAACCGTTGCATGATCGAATTCGTCAACGATTTCTTCCTTTACGATTTTCTTAAGGTCACTAAAATCGATGACCATACCTAATTTTACATGACCGGTATCGGTAATCGGGGAACCAATGACCGTAACTGAAAGTTTATAACTATGCCCATGTACATTGCGGCACTTGCCATCGTACCCAAAAAGGGCATGACCGGTTTCAAAGGTAAATTGTTTGGTAATTCTAATGTTGCCCATGACTCTATTTTGCAGGGCAAAGGTAGGAATTCTTTAAAAGGAAAATGACTATCGCTTAAACTTACGACGCATGCGAACGCGATTTACAAAATAAACGATTACAACGCAGAGTGCCAACATTGGAAAGATGAGCTCTCCGTTCAAAAAATCCAAAATATTCATGTTATCCTAATTTTAAACAAGAACGAAACCTTTTAGGGATTAGTATTATCGACGGTTTCGAAATCTATTAAAAAGATACACGCCCACAACGAATAGCGCCAATAAAGGAAAAATAAGATCACCGCCCATAGTATTCAATTTAGGTATTTATATTCTTGCTTTTGACGAAGAACGCTACTATGGCAGAGGTTACTAAACCCATGGCCAATGCACCAAACGCACTTTGTATCATATAGCTCTTAAGGTTAAAGTACGCCTGCGCATTTTGTAAGGTCGTCTTCCCATTTTCGACCGAATAGTTGATGATATTCGTAAAATAGTCGGGAGTTATGTAGGTGCTTATGATATACTGTGTCAACGGACTAAATATGGTAACTATAATACTAATAACAATTCCTGCAATCAAGCCTTGTGTCCAAGTCATATTACCTTTATAATAGTGCTGCTTTTTGTCGCGCAGTGCAAGTACGTATAGGATGATAGCAACAATCGCAAAAAGATTGGTGTAGATGAGATGTTTCGCAATATGCTGATCATGTAGCCCAACGATTTTTTCTAGATACATCCAAATAAGGAGCGCGACTATAAAAATCATGGCCCATTTAAATTCTATCCCAAAATTTTTCATGATTTACTTTTTGAATTTGGAAAGGGCGCTCTTAGTAAATTCTGATAACACCAGGCTACCGGTTATGGCAGCACGTTCAGTTAATAAGCTGTTCCAATGGTCTGTATTTTTCCACAACACTTTTTTCCATTCTTGTAGGGCCTGGGGATTAAAGGCCGCCAATTTTTGCGTAAAAAACTCTAACTCCTTGTCCACTTCCTTCATGCCATCGAATACTTTGGAAAACAATCCCTTTTCCTGCGCCCAATAGGCATTTTTCCATTCCGTCGGAGCTAACGACAATTCTGAAATTGCTGCCGTTCCTATTCTTCTTGTTACTGCCGGTTCAATTACCAAGGGAGCAATGCCGATAGTCAGTTCTGAAAGACGCACAGATGCCTCTACTGATGCGAAAACATAGTCACATGCGGCAGTCAAACCTACGCCACCACCTACGGTTTTACCTTGAACACGTCCTATGATTACTTTTTGGCAAGTTCGCATTGCGTTTATTACGTTGGCGAATCCGCTAAAAAATAGCTTCCCTTCCTCCAAATTGGAAACCGCCATTAATTCCTCAAAAGAAGCGCCGGCACAAAACGCCCGATCTCCCTCTGATTTTAAGACAACTACTGAAACGGCATCGTTTTCAGAAAGCGCGTTAAGTTGCTTGGTAAGCCGATCTAACAATTCTGCAGTAAATGAGTTACTGGCCGGGTGTCCAAATTCTAAAGTAGCGACCTTGCCGTCGATCTTGGTATATAGACTTCCGTTTGTTCTATTGGTTCCCATAGGTACTATTTAGATTGTTTTTGAGGAAATTAGTGAATGCTAACGCTTATCCGTTCAAAATTAAACGTTTTGTAGGAGGGGTCGAAATTTTCTGCGAAACTTCCATACCAAGGCCGCACCCCGAATGAACATCCACAAAGAAATAGCAATCCAAATGCCGTACAGTCCCCAGTCCAATTGTTTTCCGATAAACAGCATCGGGACAAACCCTAAAAAGGTTGCCGAGAGTAGAACGTTTCTTAAGTATTTCATTTCTCCCAATCCTTTGAACAGTCCATCTAGAACAAAGGCTACGGTATTCATGGGCAAGGCTATTATTAGGATAAAAAATATGGCGTAAAAAGTCTCTAGAACTTCAGGGTTATTAGAAAAAAGGTTGCCTAGAGGATAATAGAAGAGTACTGCAAACAGTATTAGTACAAGGCTTACCATAAGCCCGTAGCGCACTATTTTCTTTGCCAGAGACCAAAGTTCACTATAACTTCTTGAGCCTAAAAGTCGCCCGCCCATGATATTTCCTGCAGCCGCATAGCCATCTATAAAGAAGGCTGCGAACATCCAAAGGTTAATGGCTATAGTGTGTGCCCCAATATAGCGATCTCCTAAGGCAGTAGCTTCCCGAACAGCCAACAATAAGGTCGTGTTCAAGGCCAAAGCTCGAACAAAAAGGTTTAGGCTCATAACCACCAACCTACGAAGTTCAGGATGCCAAGGAAGTCGTATTCGTAAGCTAATATCGGTCTTTGTAATTAGCAGAATAAAGGCCATTATGGCCATAACACCCTGGGCGAGTAGACTTGCATAAGCTGCTCCTTCCAAGTACATTGGTTCTAAAATTCCTTCTATACCATAGACAAATGCAAAGTCTAGAATAATATTGAGAACTGCTCCAACGATAGCAATCATCATGGGCCAAAAAGTATTTTGGAGACCGCGAAAAATGCCCATTACGGCAAACACGAATAGTGTTAGTGGGAACCCCCAGACTCTAATGGAGTAATATGAAATACAGTAATCCAATATTTTCCCGGAAGCATTGAGCAACTGAAAAATTTCCTCAACCACGAACACGGTAGAGAATAAAATGAGCAAACTAAGACTAATATTCAGAAAAATGGCCTGTGCTGGGAGTGACTTTATTTCAGCTATTCTACCCGCACCAAGGTACTGTGAAATAATGGCTGAAATAGCACTGCGTGTCTGTCCTAGAATCCATATGAGCATTGATAAAAATGAACCGACAATCCCGGCTGCAGCCAATGATTCTAGTCCATTTACCGGAATATTCCCTACAATAGCGGTATCGGTAATCGATAATAGGGGTTCTGCAATCCCGGCAATAATGGCCGGAATGGCCAAGTTGTTGATACTTTTGAAGTTAATAGGCGGATGGTTAGCGGTCATGTCTTACAGAACAAGTTCGTAACAGTGAAAAGAATGTTCGCTCTGTTTGGGATAATATATATCGCCCAATCTCTGATAACCCCTTGTTTCATAGAATTTTTGGTTGCGTTTGTTTTGGCTGAAAGTATCGAGGCGAACCGAAGAAAATTTGTTGTCCTTGGCAAATTTTTCTGCAAAATCCATAAGGCGCCGGGCATAGCCGAGTCCCTGATAGGACGGATGCACCGATAGCCGATGAATATAAGCACTATTCCCGTTGGGGACGAGCCATTCTACGGGTTCATATTCAACATCCATAAACGTAGAAATGACTAGGGTGCCACGAATTTTTTCATTGATAATCAGCACATACAATTCATCTCGTTCAACGTCTCTTTCAAAAGCTCTTGAGGTAGGATACTGCTCATTCCACTGATGAATTCCCTTGGCTATCATAGCTACTGCACAGGCTTTGACAATGACCATTATGTCGGGGATTTCCGATATCTTTGCACCACGAATCATAATCGATAATTATACAGTAAAATTAAGTTATCTTTTAGTTAGTAATGGTCATATGAAAAATATTCTTGTTCCAATAGGTACGAGCTCAAATACTGGGTCAACATTGCAATACGCCATTGATTTTGCTTCTGATTTCGATGCAGCGGTATTTGTGATGGATGTTTTTTCGGTTTCGGCAAAAACAGGAAGCTTGGCCAATATTTCCGAGAAAGTAGCTCAAAGCAGCAAAGATCGAATGAAAGAGGTAATCGATAAGGTCGATGCCAAAGATGTTTCCTTAAAAATGGCTACGTATAATGGTGATATCATAGATGGATTAAAAGAAATTGATCGCGAGTTGGGCATTGATTTACTGATTATCGCCCCGAAGAGTAATGACATCAAGGAAGAATTATACTTGGGAAATACTTCTGGTGGAATTGTAAAAAAAACCAATATTCCTGTACTTGTAGTTCCCAAAGGAACAACTTACAAGCCGTTCAAAACGGCTTTGTGTGCCTTCAAATCGGGGATTCTTAAGAAGAAAAAAATTATCGCCCCTTTGATTGAAATCAAAGAAAAATTTAGGCTCGAGGTTAATTTACTCCTTGTAAAGACACCCGGGTATTCGAGCGACGATTTGAAGGTAAATCCGGCTTTGATGGATATTAGCTCAAATTTAACCCTAACCGAGAATGCCACGACTTACCAAGGCGTTTTGGAACATTTTCAATCGCAGCACCCGGATTTGCTATGTGTATTTCGTAGAAAAAGAGGTTTTTTCAAAAAGTTATGGGAAAAAAGTACGATCGCAAAGGCAGATTTCTTTGTGAAAATCCCTGTTTTGATATTAAGGACTAAAAAGGATTAGAATTACTTGAGCGTCAATTTTGATAGCTAGCCGAAAAGTATTTTCTTTGTCGCCAGCCAAATGGGGGATTAGCTCAGCTGGCTAGAGCGCTTGCCTGGCAGGCAAGAGGTCACCGGTTCGACTCCGGTATTCTCCAC